>JANQFY010000360.1 GCA_028277585.1 Sedimentisphaerales bacterium | reverse complement strand
GGACAGCCGATGCCCGGCGAACCGTCGACGATCATCAGCGACCGATCCTGCTCGGCCGCGAGGCGCTTGGTCTCTTTGCGAATGAGGCTCACCAGTTTGCCGCTGTTCTCCTCGGCAATTCCGAGCCTGGCGTGCACCATCGGTCCGAAGCGCGTCTCGGAGACGAACCACTGTCCATTGATCGCCTCTTCGAAATCGATCGCCTTGACGGGGCAGAAGTGAACGCAGACGCCGCACCCTTCGCAAGCGACGGGATCGACCGCGTAGGTCTTGCTGACGATGTCATTGCCCTTGCCTGTCAGCGCCACGGCGTCGAAGCGGCACCCCTCGGCGCACCGCCCACATCCGATACAAGCGTCGGAGCGGATCCTGGCGAGTTTGCCTCCACTGAAGTCGTGCGTTTCCTGAATCTCGGGATGGAGAATCAGATGCAGATCGGCCGCGTCCACATCGCAGTCGGCCAGGATGGCGTTCTGGGCCAGTGCCGCGAAAGCGGCGGTGATACTCGTCTTGCCCGTGCCGCCCTTGCCGCTGATCACGACGATTTCTTTGACGTCAGTTGCCACACTCTCTCCTGACTGTGTCTATGGTGTCGCGCAACGCGCTGAATCGCTCGCGGCAAGCGGGGACCGCTTCGGTGATCATCTGGCCGGCCGAGTAGGCTTCCGCGATCCGGCGGTCGTCGGGCAGTTTCGCCGCGATGGGAATCCCTTCGGCGCGGCAATACGACGCGGTCTTGTCATCGCCGATCCCGTCGCGGTTGATGACCACGGCGAACGGCAACTGCATCTCACGGACGAGCCCGACCGCCAGTTTCAAATCGTTCAGCCCGAACGGGGTCGGCTCGGTTACCAGCAGAACGAAGTCCACGCCGCGCAGGGCCGCCACTACGGGGCACGAGGTTCCGGGCGGCACATCGACGATCGCCAGCGCGTCGGGCCGGATCCATGCCTTGACCTCGCCGATCAGCGAGGGGGTTCTTACATGACCGATCTCCAGCAGCCCACTGGCGAAATCAAGTTGGCCGACCCGTCCGGTCTGGAGTGAGCCGATCTTCAGCGGTTTGGGCTGGAGCGCCCCGGTCGGGCAGACCCGCCAACACCCGCCGCACGAATGGCAAAGCGGCTCGAACGTCAGCACTTGTCCGCTCACGGAGACAACGGCTCCATACTGGCAGATCTCCCCGCACCGACCACAGCCCGTGCACTTGGCCGGGTCGATTTCGGGGACCTCGACCGTGACATCGCGTTGCTCGGAGACGTCCGGCTTGAGAAAGATATGGCCGTTCGGCTCCTCCACATCGCAGTCGAGGTACTGAACCGCGTCGCCCGCTTCGGCGCAGATCTTGGCCAGGTTCGTCGCGACGGTGGTCTTGCCCGTACCGCCTTTGCCACTGGCGATAGCCACTACGAATCCATCGGACATGCTACTGGCCCATCCCGGCGTGGGAGTCCACGCTCGGCCCGGTCGCTTCGGTAAGCGCGCCGGCTTTGAACTGTTCGAGCGCCTCAGCGACCGTCCCCTTGACGCCTGTATAGAGCTTGATGTCTCCGGCGCGCAGCGTGCGTTCTGCGTTGGGCCCACAGTTGCCCGTCAGGACGGCTTGAGCGCCCGTATCGATGACGGCTTTGGCCGTGTTGATGCCGGCGCCGCCGGCCGAGGCGACGTTGCCATTCTCGACAACGTCGAATGCCATCGTTTCGGTCTCAACCACGATGAAGCAAGCGGCCCGCCCGAAACGCGGGTCCACCTGCGAGTCCATTTCAGTGCCGACCGACGTTACGGCGATCTTCATGAGTGTTCTCCTGAAGCGAAACAACAAGCCCCTACTGAGGGGGGTCTACCTGGACGACGGCCTACTCCGATGACGAATCAGCCGCACGCTCATCGATCTGTCTCTGGATATCCGCCAGGGCGTCCTGGAAGTGAGCCGCCTGCTGTTTGAGCGACTCCAGCGTCTGCTCGCGCGTCGGCGCCGCCGGCGCGACGCCAGCGGGGAACGGAGAACCGAATCGGCCCATGCCGAAACCGCCGCGTCGAGCCCCGCTGCGACCGCAACCGGCGCCCCACCCGCCTCCGGTATTCATGGCGCCTGGTCCGGTGAATCCACTGCAAAAACCGGCCGCTCTGCCCGTTCGTGATCCCATGCCCATCGGGCCCGTTCTGTCTCCACCTGGCATTGTCGTGCTCCTTTCCAGCTCTATGACAACGATAAGCTCATCTAACTATTATGGGCATATGCTCATTATTGTTCAAGGTGAATTTGGCGTTTTCGCCGGAAAGTCAGGCGCCATGCGCAAGAATCCAGCTGGATTGGAAAACAGAAGTGTATTTATAATAACTACTTAGATTCCAAATGGCGAAAGGGTGGCGGGGACCAAAGAAACAAGGCCTCAGCGTCTTCGGATGGCCGGCCGGTGAGGTATACTCTGCTTACCGGACCTTGGTAACGGAGAATGCGGCGGTCGAATTAGTGGAGAGACACCTTCACTTCGAGGACACCATCGGTGCCTTCTTTGCGGATGGCGATTCGGCTGCATTCGTCGCCCTCGGCCAGCGGGAGGCGATCGACGCGCCCCATGCAGCCGGAAGGGATTTCGAGAGTAACAACACCCTTGTTGCCCCGGATGGTGACGGCCTCGTCCGTCAACTCGACCGGCGAGTGTGTCAGCCAGTAGAACTCCACGGCGTTGCCTTTGGCCAGTTGATACTCGTCCCGAATCACGAGCGTGTCGGGCCGGGGTGAATCCCACGTGCGAATCCACTTTCTGTAGTAGCCCCGCCAGCCGGGAGTCGCATCGATGCGGGCGTGGAAGGATCGCTCATCGCCTTGGCCTGTCGGCTTGACGTCGTAGGGCAAGGGATTCATTGGGCGGGCGCGGTCGGGCGTTCCGACGGGGACGAGCATGTTGTGCTTCTGACAATGCTTGTGGGTAACGTGGATGGGGTCGCCGTAGTCGCCGATGCCGAGATCCATCGCGAAGGCCTCCCCGGCGTATTCGAGCACGAAACTGCCCTTGTCCTCATGCGTGTGCCCCGCGTTCGCCTTATTGCCCATGATGAATAGCCTGACGAGGTGATCGCCCAGCCGACGCGTCGACGCGATGTACCCGATCTCAGGCAGACGGATGTAGGCGGGCAGTGCAGGTCCCGGCTTGACGGTAGGCGTGATCCCCTTGTTGAGTTGGTGCTTGTGCATCAGCGTCGCCCAGTAGCTGTCGGGCATCACGTCGGCCAGGATGATGAGTGTATCGGTGCGGAAGCTCGACCCCGAGTCGCAAACAGCAATCACGTCGTCCTTGGTTGTGGAAGCAATCACGGCCGCATAGTCAGCGGTGCGCTGAAGGACAGGAGGCAGCAATGTCTCGGCGTCCAGGCCGCGCGCCCGGGCGTAGTACTTAAGGACCTTGTAGTTCTCTCGGGCGGTGGGGTTGAAGTAGCCCGGCCCTTCGAGGTACCCGCCGTCCGGCTC
>JANQFY010000296.1 GCA_028277585.1 Sedimentisphaerales bacterium | reverse complement strand
CGCGACATTGCGTTCGATGTCAAGGGCACCGCCTGGATCGCGACGAGCGCCGGAGTCAGCGCGATCAAGCGCAGGACGATGACACTGGCGCAGAAGGCAGACCACTATCTCGATATCTGTCTTGCCCGTCACGTCCGCGAACCGGGCTTGGTGGAGAAGTGCCGACTCCGCACACCGGGCGATACCAGCAGTTGGACGCCACGCGACGACGACAACGATGGACAGTACACGGCGATGTACCTGGCGATGGAGTCGTTCCGCTACGGGGCGACGAAGGATCCCGGTGCCAAGGCGAATGCGAAGCGGGCGTTCGAGGCATTGCGCTTTCTGCAGACGGTGACCGAGACCTCCGGCTTCGTTGCCCGCACGGTGATTCCGATTTCCTGGAAGAGCATGGCTGATCCCAACCGGACGATTTCCGATCGACAATGGGCGGAGATGGTGGTTGACAACCCGCGCGAGAAGCGGATCGAGACCCGCTGGCGACGCTCCCGCGATGGGAAGTGGCGATGGAAGGCTGATACGAGCAGCGATGAGATTACGGGGCACATGTTCGGCTACCTGTTCTACTACGATCTCGTTGCGGATGAAGCGGAGCGGCGCCACGTCGCCAAGCACATCTGCAATGTGGTCGATTACATCATCGATAGCGGCTACGTCCTCAAGGGCATGGACGGGACCCACACCAAGTGGGCGGTCTGGGCGCCGGAGAAACTCAACCACGATCCCGACTGGGCGCCGGAGCGGGGCGTCAATTCGGTGGAGATTCTCTCGTTCCTCAAGCTCGCCCATCACGTTTCGGGCGATGAACGCTATCAGCGTGAGTCGCGGCGTCTGCTGCGCGAACACGGGTACGTGGCCAACGTCAAACGCGCCAAGACGGTTCATCCCGCTTGGCGCACGCACATCGATGACGAATTGCTGGCGCTGGCGTATCCGTGCCTGCTAATGCACGAGGACGATCCCGAACTGAAGCGTCTCTACCGCGAGAGCCTGGATCAGTGGTACGCCGCGGTCGAGGACGACTGTAGTCCTTATTTCGACTATACCTACGCGGCCTGTGCCAATACGCCACCGCGGCGAGAAGTCCCTATCGCCTATCTACGCGACGCATCGCTGGACCTGGTGCGCTGGACGGTGGACAACTCGCGTCGCGAAGACCTGCAGATCGTGCGTCGACCCGAATTGGAGCACCGCCAGACGAATCGACTCTTGCCCCCCAGTGAAAGCGGGGTGATCCGCTGGGACGAGAATCCCTGGCGGGCGATACAGGGCGATGGGGGGCGTACCGAAAGCGACGGCGTTTGGTGGCTGCTACCCTACTGGATGGGGCGCTACTACGACTACATTCAGCCCGCTCGATAGACGTTGACATCATCGAGTTGTCCTTGTGCGTGCGGGGACCAGACGGTAGCATGAACGTCCTGAATGCTGTATCCGATCGCGATGAACGGGTATCGGAGACTGGAAGATGGCTGAGCATGCAACGGAAGCACCGAAACCGCGAAGTCCCGAGTGTCTGGCCAAGTTGGCGCGAATGAACGCAGCGCTGTCGCACCGCGAGGGCGATCGCGTCCCGATCAGTGATTTCTTCTGGGGCGGTTTCATCGAACGCTGGCGGAAGGAGTTGGGCTTGCCCGACGACGCCAGTCCCTATTACTACTACGATCTCGACTGGATCGTGACGATCACCAACATGGACCCCAGGATTCAGTCCTTCGAGACGGTGCGCGAGAACGCTTCCGAAGTCGTCGTCAAGACGGGGTTCGGCGCGGTCATACGCAAGAAGTACGATTTTCCCATGCCCGAATTCATCGCCTGGGATGTCGATACGATCGAGAAGTTGGAAGCGTTCGAATTCGACGCGCCTGACGATACGCGGCGCTATTTCGAGGCGGGTGACAATCAGATCGCCGGCGTTGGCGATGGTTTCCAGCGGAACAGCCCGGCGTGGATCGAAACCGTCAAGGGGTTGCGCCCCGATTTCCCCGTCTACGGCAGCATGATCGAATGCTCCGAATGCCTGACCCGCTTGGTGGGCCAGGAAAACACGATGCTGTGGATCGGCATGTATCCGAAGCGCATGGGCCGGGCGATCAATCGGATCGGACAGTTCTATCTCGACTGCCTCAAGGCGGAGATCGAGGCGGGCCGGGGCTTGCTGGACGGCATGGTCATCTGGGGCGACTTTGCCTATACCCGGAGCATGTTTGTCTCGCCCCTCTACTGGCGAGAGTACTTCAAGCCCTGGGTCGAAGCCATGGTGACGCTCTGTCACGAAAACGGGTTGCCCGTGATCTATCACGGCTGCGGCAACGTCAGCGCCGTGCTCGATGATTTCGTCGAGATGGGCGTGGACGCCTACAATCCCCTGGAGGCCAAGGCCGGGCTTGACGCCGTGAAATTGCGACGTATGTACCAGCAGAGAATCGGCTTCTGCGGCAACAGTGACATTCAGGTTTGGGAGACGGGCGACGAGGCGTTGATCCGCAAGGAAGTTCTCCACAGATTGAACGCCGCCAAAGGGGGCGGCTACATCTTTCAGTCCGACCACTCGGTCACCAGCCGCGTGTCGGGTCGGACCTATGACACCATTCTGAAACTGGTCAGGCAATACGGTACGTATCCGCTCGAGCTTGGCGAGTTTGACGAAGATGTGTGATGCTCCGAGAGTCGGAGCCTGAGAAAGGAAGCATACATGAAACACTACGTCAGAGACAAGGTCGTTATCATCA
>JANQFY010000269.1 GCA_028277585.1 Sedimentisphaerales bacterium | reverse complement strand
GTGCACATGGTCGAAGACGCCGTGCACCACAAGGCCAACGTCCAGAGTTTCGCCGATCGCTTCTCAGCCGCCTTTATCCCGGTCAACTTCGTGCTCTCGGGCCTGGTCTACGGCATTACGCAGCAGACGTCACGGGCCTTGAACATGCTGATCATCGACTACTCGTGCGGCGTGCGCCTCTCGACGGCGACCGCGCTGTCAGCGGCGATTTGCACGGCCGCCAAGAACGGTATCCTGATCAAGGGCGGCAACTACCTCGAACAGATGGAAGCCTGCGATACGCTTATCCTGGACAAGACCGGCACCCTGACTCAGGGGCGTCCGGAGATTGTCACAATCGCACCCTTGGCCTCCAGGGTAACCGAGCGACGCCTCCTGGAATGGGCGGCCGCGGCCGAGGAGAGCTCCAACCATCCGATGGCGGTCGCTATTCTGGAGAAGGTGCGCCGCAACGGGTGGCGCATTCCGGCCCACGGGACGGGGCACACACATATCGCTCGCGGCGTAGAGACGTCGGTCAACGGACAGGTCGTGCGGGTGGGCAGTCGGCGCTTCATGCAGGATCATGGGATTGTGACGACGGTTGCCGAGGAGACCGTTTCCAAGATGGTGCGGCGCCGCGAAAGCGTCCTGTATGTGGCGGTCGACGACCAACTCTGGGGTGTCCTGGGAATTCAGGACCCGCTCCGCGAGAACATGAAGAAGGCTTTGAACCGTCTGCGCTTCACCGGCATGGATGAGATCGTCTTGCTGACCGGCGACGTCGAGCAACAGGCCGAGATCATCGCCGGGCACATGGCTGTCGACGACTTCAAGGCCGAAGCCCTTCCCGAAGACAAAGCCGAGATGGTGCTCAAGCTCCAGTCGAAGGGCGCCAAGCTGGTGATGGTGGGCGACGGGATCAACGACGCCCCGGCACTGGCCTATGCCAATGTGGGGATGGCGATGGGCGGCACACGGACGGACGTGGCGATGGAGGCGGCCGATATCACGATTGCCGGCGATAACCCCCTGATGATCCCCGGAGCGATTCATCTCTCGCAGAAAACAATGCAGATCATTCGCCAGAACTTCGGCATCGCCGTCGGGGTCAATACCATCGGCTTAGCGTTGTCGTCGTTGGGTGTGCTGCCCGTCTTCTGGGGCGCCGTCCTGCACAATGCCTGTACGGTCGCCGTGGTCATGAACTCGGGACGCCTGCTGTTTCATGATTTGGAGCGCTATCGCTAACGTGGATGCCAAACCAACCATCACGATCGTACACGAGCTGCCCGGCCGCTGGCGGCTGAGGCTGTCCGTACCGCCGGAAGAACCGGCTCGCCTCGTGCGGAATGTGCGGGCCCATGAGGGCATTGCCGAGATTGTCTACAACCCGGTGGTGCGCTCGCTCCTGATCCATTTCGATCCTGAGCATGTGACGCGCGAGGAAATCATGATGCGGGTCGCGGTCTCGCTGTCAGAACAGAAAGGCCTGGTGCCCGTGTACGTACTGACCGAGCCGGCCCGGCGCCGGGTCTCACCCGAGGTGTGGATCAGCGGGGCCTTGCTGTTGCTCTCCTACGGCATGCGTCTATCCGGCTCGCGCGGCGATGCCAAATCGGCCGAATGGATGGGAGGCTTGTCCGTCGCGGCTGCCGTGGCCGAACACGCCCGCCGCGAGCATGCGGAGCGCGGTACGGTCGATCCCGAGGTATGGACGTTGCTTTATCTGCTCTGGGCGCTGCTTCGCAAGAACGCACTCCGTGCTGCGGCGATCACCTGGCTCAGTGTATTCGGACGTCACCTGTTGCACTACGGCCAAGGCGTGGTGGAAGTGCGCCCCGTGCGTGGCAGCTCTCAGGACAAGGATACGTATTTCCAGGTTGCTCTTCGGGCCGGTATCGAAGGGGCTGAGGGCTCGTCGTTTCCGGGCCAGCTTCTCGAATCGATTGTCGCGGTGATGGGTGGACAAGCCGCACGGTTCATCGGCGACTTGCGCAACGTGACGCGGTTGCACGATCAAGTATTGCACGGTCTGGGCCGATTCCAATCCGGCGTCCCCGTCAAGTTTTCATAGACCAATTGTAGAAAGACAAAGGTGCGTTGAATCTGCACCTCAGCAGAAAGGAGCCGTTAATGTCAATCAAGCAGGAACATATGATGGGATTCGCCGTCGGCATCGGTGCGGCGGCTGCCGGCTATTATTTCTATCGCAAGAACCAGGCCCAGGTCGATCAATTCTTGAAGGAACATGGCATCGACATGCCGACTCCGGCTACCATTGACGCCGAGTCCTTGACGCTGGAACAGTTGGTCGCCGAGAAGGAACGTCTGGAAGATCTGATTGCCGAACGCGAGATGGCTGAAGCCCCGGCGCCGAGCCCTGAGCCGGAGAAGACTGCGCCGAAACGCAAACGCAGCAAACGCAAGAAGACCACCCGGTCGTCTTGACGAAGCGTTGAGCGGACTGTCAATAACCGAGCTTGTTAAGGGCGCGACTCACCAGGCGGTTGTACCAGGTGGGCCTTTCGTTGGTGAAGTTGAAGAACATGCGCCGCACCGGGAGCGTGAGCCGTCTGAGCAGTTTGATGTGCAGGGCATTGCTCTTGAGTTTGAACTGTTTCCGGTCCATTTGGGCACAGCAGTGGTAGAAGAGGTTCCCAAAATGGTAGTTTGCATCGAGGCCCTTGTGGGTGAATAGCACCAGAGCCACCGGGACGTTCAACCACGGCCGATACATGCTCGCATCTCCGAGAAACTGGATGCGAGGCTTGCCAAAGGCCTTGACGGCCAGACGCATGTATTGGCTGATCATCGGGAGGTTGGGATCTGTGTCGGCAAAGATGCCCAAAGGTCCGTCGGACCCAGGGAGATGCCGTTCAGGATCGGTCGATGGTCTTTCCGTTGGCCCCCGCGTTTACCATTCTCTGGAAGCAAGCCTTGGAGCAATCGCCCTTGCTCTTCGGATAATTCGTCTCGTCGCATCCGTGTTACCTCCCAGAATGGACCCGGCTTCATGCCAAGCCTCTATCCTGGATACCGGCAATCTTAGGATTCGGCAGACAGAACCTAGTTGAAATCACTCTGCGAGGGTCAGAACAGGCAACCTCCGCGCGCAGCTCACGTTCGGCAGGTCAGCCCAGTCCAATGCCCCGCACAGCTATGGCAGGCTCAATTGCTCCTCGGTCGACACGTGCCAGGCTTCACCTCTGTATTCCCAATCTAGTGGGATGTCCTCGTCCTGCCACGTATTCGGCTCGTTCCGATCCAGCGTATAGAAGTAGCAGCCACCCGACTTGGACCAGTAGCGGTGAACTGCGGTGGTCTCTAGCTCCCCTCCCGGCCGACTTCGGTACGCGTGAAACACACCGCTGACGTTATCAAGCCTCGGGTGGAGCACCCATGCGTCGCTCGGGTCGTCCAGCGGTTCCAGTTGGCTCTCGCTGAACGCATACGCGGGTATCTCTTTCGCGTCGTTCTTGCGCATCCAGCAGCGCACCGCCGTCTCCTGGCCAACCGGGTTCCTCAGCGCGCAGAAAGCGATGCCATTGTACATCCAGTTATGAGGATCGTGTATTCCCACAAAATCGGCCGGCACGTGGTTATCATCGAAGAGCAGATCGCTAAGCCTGTCGGCGTCCTCCGTGAAGTAGTAGAAGGAGGGGCCGGGGCGCCACCGGAAACGAAAGACTGGACGAAACTGCGTCGGGTCGGACACGGAGGTGGGCCACATAACAAAATCTCTTATCGTGTGGGTGAATTCGAAAAGCTCCACATGAATCGACCCCCTTGGATGGTAGCCATCCGCAGTTAGCGTGACATCCAGGCATTCTCCGTGGACCACTTCGATCTCGAACCAATCTGGATCGCGGCGATGCCGGAAACCTTCAGTGCGGTCACATCGCCAGCGATCTATCACGACCCTCTCCGAGTCGTCAAGTCTTATAGGATAACCATCCCGGATGTCCCGCACAGTACCGGCCAGGAAGGCAAGGCAGGGTCCCGTCAAGCAGTCCACCTTACCCAAGAGCTCTACTTCGGCGATCTGCACACCATCCTCTTGCATAGTCTGGCTGCCTCCGAAAGGCGAGAAGAGATTGCCACGGACCGTCGGGAACAGAAGTTGGTAGCTGGCGTAGGCGGTCTCATTCTGGAAAGTGATCGGGGTTATGTTTGGCGTGAATCGAGGCCACTCTGTTTCGCCGGCGAAATCGACGATCTCACCCGCTGCAATCAATGTATACGGGCCATCGATTCCTTCATTCGAGCCCGACAGTTCGAAGACGATCGGGTCACGGTCCGGGCGGTCATTCGCCGTAGTCAGCTTCAGCCCTGTGATAATCGTCGCACCGATGGATGGCACGACCTGAAGACCGGCGGCAACGTCGTCAGCGGCGAAATGCCAGTACTTCGTGTCGACCCTTCCATCGATCGCCTGCCGAACAGGTGAGTCTGGGTCCCAGCCCCCAACCGCACTCGGTACGGGCTGAATGACGTCTCCGGGCCTCGTAACGTCGAGCGGAGACACGCGGCCGAAGATCGGCCTGCCTATGCCGATATCATCGACGTAGACGACACCAGTGCCACCCGACTGCGGATTGCTGCGATCGCCGGCGCCGAAAGACACGGTCGCAACGCGGCTCAGATCCACACCGGCCAGATCGCTGTACGGAATCAGCCACTCATCCCAACCAGGCCACACGGTGATGGTCGCGTCCGGATGAGTCGCAACCGCCGTGTTGCCGTTCGTATCTTCGATCGTGACATAAAGCGGTTCCGGGCTGTTCCCTTCCGGTTGCGCCCTGCCGATTTCGGCCATCTGCCAGTCGCCCGTCACATCACCGGTCGTACTGATGTTTGAGAACGTGGCATGGGTAGCCTGATTGACATTGTGACTCGTCACTGCCAGACCGACCAGAACCGGATCGTTCATTTCGATCGTCAAGGTGTCACCAGCCTGGACCCATGTTTCTCCATTTACGGAGATGAATGAATTGAACGCGTTGCCCACGCGTGCGATTCTGACCCAATAAGGTGGAGCGAAGGGGCCACCCGGCAGACCATGGTCCGATGTAGATCCTTGGTCTGCGTTGATGCGTCGCTGGAAGGCCGCGCCTCCACCGAAGCCGCCGGTCATGGCAGTGAATGCATGCTGAGAAAAGGGCTCAACCCCGTTACGGATCATCACCCCGCCCTTAGCCCATCCGCTGGGTCTGCCATTGAGAGAGGCGACGCGGGCGGTCAGGGAACCGTCGCCCGTAAGCTGCTTGTAGACATAACGGAACTCATCGGTACTGCCCCAGATGTCGGCGCCAATGCCGTTCATCAGAATGCCGCCATCAGCCGTCCTGAAGAAGCCGGGCGCCCGACCAGAGACGAACAGCCTTAGCGTGTCGGCGCCGTTGGCACTCCAGTTGGTCAGATCGAGATCGAATTCCGCCTCGGAGTAGAACGGAGTGTCCATGTTCTCGTACTGGAATGGCATCGACTGGCGACCACCGCTTACTGTTTTCCGTTCAGCGAACGGGGCTTCAAGATACCCAACCGTTGCGCCCGTGCCATTGATATAGCCATCGAACCAAGCGTCGAAGATCCGGTTTTCGTCGTCATCGTAGCTCTCCATGTCATCGATTACCACAAACTGCTTTGTGGCAAAGCTCCATACATCACCCGCCCACAGGCTGGTGGCTTCGTTCTCATTGACTTCGTCGATCCTCCAATAATGCCGTGTCCCCAGCAAGAGATCACTCGGGGTATAGAGGGGCTCGTCCACCCAAGCGAGTTGAGTCTTTCCGCTGGCTACCCCGGCCACGTCGGCGCTCAGATGTACCTCATGTCGGCCAGCCTCGCGACCGGGCCGCCAGCCCAAAGTGACATCTGGATCGACGTCTTTCGCACCATCACTCGGCCTCGGATCGCGCGCTCGGACGGGGATGAACGTGAAGCGCACCTCACTGAGTCCGAACTGCCCAGTGGATCCCCAACCGCTGTTGACGACGAGCCGGACGGACTTTGCCGTGACGCCTTGCAGGTCTACCTTGGTATTGGCTACGTAGTCGGCCGTACCCGCGGCTTGGGCAAACTCGAACTCTCCCAGAACGACCCAATCCGTTCCGTCATACGAGTACTCGACCGTGACGTCCTTGAGCCCAAAGCCAATCACTGATTCGAACAGTCCGTTGTAGTTCCATACCAACATCTCATGCAGCTTGTAAACCTTGTCGAACTCGTACTGGACTTGCAGAGGATCAGCTCCTGCAGACGTCAGCCACATATCCGCCGTATTCATTGAGTGTGCCCCGCTGTCGGTAAGCCCGGAGCCGTTGATGGTATTCACCGGCCCAGCGCCGGGCTCAGCGCTGCCATTGCTCGTGGCCAGAACGTTGGACACCGGATAGGCGTACGGCTCTACGGTGAAACCCCACACGTCGCCCTTGAAGATCGTGTGGTCCGGCGCCGCATTGACCTCATCAATGCGCCAGTAATAGGTCCGGTTGAACTCGAGCAATTCCCACGGATCGTACGTCGCGCTCGCTTGGCTCCGGTTGACCAGGACATCGAGCGGGTGGCTTCGGCTGGCTGTGTTCACGTCGTCGAACGACGTTCCGAGGTACACATCGTGCGTGACGGCCAGCACACCGGGCTTCCAGCCCAGAACCACATCGCGCGGAACATCGACCGCTCCATCCGCAGGAACCGGATTAGACGCACGTTCAGCGGGCGCGCCGCCCACCATGATCAGACGAATCTCCTCCTCCGTCAGCGCGTGATCGTAGACGCGCACGTCGTCTATGATGCCATCAAAATGATAGGAGCCCGTGTTGAAAGGCTCGCAGCCTATACGCATGCGTCCGGGAGAGATGCCCAATTCACTCGCCGTAACCAATTCTCTATCCAACACCCCATTGACATAGGTTCGGATGTAGCCACCATCGAACGAATAGACGCCCGTAACGTGATGCCACGCATCGGTCTCCAGCACGGTTCCGCCGGGTGCATTTCGATTCAGAACAGCATTGTTGGCGGCAGTCCGGATCTCGAACTCGACCCTGTTGTTGCTGAAGATGCTCATCTTGTAGCCGCCGTTGGCGTTGTCCTGGTTGCCACCCACTTTGTGGTCAATGCCCATCGCGGCCACCTGAATCCACGCCGTCATCGACACAGCGTCCCCTATGTCCAGGCCAGAATGGCTGGCGCAGTCGAGCCAATCGCCCGCCCCGTCGAATGCCAGAGCCGTCCCCAACTGCCCGGACACCCACTGAGGGTCACCCTCAAAGAACCCATCGTTGCCGTTGCCGCTGGAGTCGTGGACAACGTCTCCGGAGCCTTCGTCGAATGCCCACCAGCCTACGAGGTCGGCGCCGACGGGACTCATTAGAATCAGATTCAGTACGAAGGAGAACACAATGGCATACCGCGGTCTACCACTCATGATGATCCTCCTAACATGGAAACTCGGCTGCATCCATAGCTTGGCTACGCCTCTAGCCATCCTATTGTCTCCGCGTGCTTACCGCGTTCTGACTGGAGAGCAATTCGGTAAGTACCTCTGACGGACTTCTGGTGGCGAATGGTATTATTGGGGGAGTCAGAGAGGCGACCGTCATTGCACAGAGGGGCCCGCCCAATGATGGAGCTTCCGTTTGACGCATCTGCTGATACCCTCCATTGATCGCTCACAAGGAGGTACGACACCACACACTCGCCTCATACCAGTCTCGACGCAATGCTTCCTGTACAACTATCTGTACATCCGGAAAGTGCTCCGTGTCAAGCACAAAGTGAGTCTGCGGAACAAGGGGGCGCTCCTCAGCGCCGCCGGCAACGCAGAATCCTCTCGAAATCATCACTTTTCTTGATATATAGGCTTGCTTTTTAGCCCGAAATGTGTCTACAATTACTGTTTGAGGAAGGGATGCCGGCTCAGCGCGATCAGTCACAGGGGTACGCATGGCTGCCGCTTGGGCTTCACAATCGAGACTTCTGTTCTAACGTTCCGAATCGCCGACTGGCCAGTATTGGCAAGGGAACCAGACCCATTTCCGCATGGAGGAACCGACAACGGGGCGCCAAGCGGGCCGGCGATTCTCAGCGGCGAACATGCCGGAGGTAGGACACATGAAGCGCAAACGCTCACACAACGAACCAGCCGGAGTTCCGTTCCATGCCGGCATCCCGATGCCATTGTTGATTGTATGGGCAAGCCTCCTGCTGAATGCTGGCGCCGGAGCCGATACCGTCGTCTCCTTTGCCCCAGAGCCGGTTGGCTCCGGGGCCAGAGCACTGGGGCAGTCCGCGTTCATCGCCATTGCGGATGACGCGACGGCCGCCTCGTGGAACCCCGCCGGCCTGATCAATCTGGAGAAGCCAGAGGCCTCGATCGTAGGTATCTGGAGGACCATTTCGAACGATCTGTCGCCGGCAGAGGGCAGTGTCTTGCGTGACGGAACCGACTGGAGTGTGAGTGAGATAAACTTCTTCAGTTATGCCCGCCCCATCGGAGTGGGCAACACCGATGTCGTTCTGTCGGCTAACTACCATCAGGTTTACGATCTGGGGTTGGAGTACGAGACCGCACATGGGACGGTGGAATCCAAGGGGGCGATCTCTGCGTACTCTCTGGCCGGTGGATGGGCCGTGCCGTCGCTTCCTGAGGTCACGATCGGGGTTGCTTTCAACTGGTATGCCGAAGGTCTCTGCGACGGCCACGTCCGGGAGGTCACAACGCCGGGGAGACAGTCGACCGTCAGAGAGACGCTCGACAGTATTGAAGGGCACAACTTCACGATTGGATTGCTTTGGGATGCCTATGAACGGGACGAGAAACTGTTGACGTTCGGGCTCGTCTACCACACGCCCTTCACGGTCGAGGTGGATGGGAAGCGAGTCACGACTTATCACAACCGGGACGATGAACCGCTAGGCGGTGGCGGCGGGATCAGGGTGGGGCCCGTTGACATTGATTTCCCCGCTTCCCTGGCATTGGGAGCCAACTATCGGTTCTGCAATGACTTCAGTGCCGCATTGGATCTACAGTGGACGGACTGGTCTGACCATGATTACACCGGCGCCGGCAAGGACGAAACACCGGACCGTGATGCACTGGCCGTACGGCTGGGGTGCGAGTACCTTTGGTTCTCGCAAGTCCCAGGAGAACACGTCTGGGCGTTGCGAGGCGGACTCTTCTACGAGCCAAGGCCCGCCTGGGATGGGATTGTTCCCGTTTATGGGCTTAGCTGTGGGATTGGCTGGACTCGGAAGGAGCGCTTCAGTTGGGACTTCGCCTACCAGTACCGCTGGGGAGAGGATGACTTCACCAGGCCGGGCTCTGGAAGCCTTGACTACGGCATTGAGGAACACTGGTTCATAAGCTCGATTGTCTGGTATCACTGACCTCGTTCGATTCGGGCATGCCTCCATTCCGGCGGCGTGGGGATCGATATGCGTAGGATTGGACTTGATTCTTGGGTGGCCACAGTCCTACAATAGGATTGGCTTGAGGAACGCAGAGCACCTTTGTCATGCACCTGCCCAAGTGAGATTTCGTGGTCTTGTGGTTTGGCGCGCAGGCCCCGTGCCCAGGGCACTTGGCGACCTGGGGGCAGTTGGCTGGGGGGACGTCAGGCTGATCCACAAAGGTGGTGAGTCATGCCGGGAAACGACAAGAACGACGGGTCGAAGTGGCAGAGAGTTCTTGCCAGAATCGCCAAATGCCTGAGCCTGGTTCAGCAGGGGCTCGGGCAGTTCCTGACCTGGCTCTCCAAGCTGTTCAAGGCCCCCAACATCCTCAAAGAGTTCTTCGCACAACTCTGCCGCTGGGGCGCCAAGTTGATTCCCGGCATGAGCCCGCCACAATTCGCCTGCCTGTTGCTCGGCGTAGTTATCATCATAGCGAGCATCGCCGTGTATGTAGGTCGTGAGCCGTCCCTCCCCCCCTCAGGCGGGCCCATCACCGTCTGGCTCTCCGAGATGGGTGCTGGGGCGGATGCCAATGACTATCTCGACAGCGATACTCGGAGAGCCATTGTCGCGATAAGAGACTATCTGGACGTATTTGATGTAAAGGTCCGCAAACCAGACCAAGGCGGTTCGGACGGCGAACGGATCGTCTTGAATATCACCGTTGGCTGTTTCCGCCGGCAGGACGACAACGCCATCGCAGCTCAAGAACTGAGGGTATCCATCCCGGAGCTCGACTGGGATGGACTTCAGGAACCGTACGAGACCTTGGCCAAGAGCTTCATCCGTGGGATCGTTCGACAGCTTCGCCACGGCATCCTCGAGACTCATCCGCCTCAAGGCCGCATAGTCAGTCTTGAGCCGCTTGTTGAGAAGCCTTCGGAGTCGGACGCCTCAACCGAGAGACAGATGTACGTTGATGCCGGCCGTTTGAGTGGTGTCCGCGAAAACGATGTGTTCCGAGTCGTGCCGCCCAGGAAGATATGGCCTATTCCCCGTTCGCAAACCATCGTAATCAGGGAGGTGGGCGCGACGCAATCGATGGCTACTGGAGCCTGGGATGCAAAGATTGAAGAGGAGTGGGGTGTTCAATGGATCCGCGCTGGAGACTGACGGTAAGGATGCTCGCATGGGTGCTCGCGGGCGTCACCCTGGTGGTGCTCCTGGTGATTGGCGAGGGGCACGGAGCCGTAGATTTTCGGAATCCTTGGGATCGTTATTATGATCCCAGCCATGGGAGCGGGGTGAAGCACATAAGGAAGCACTTCAACATGCATCGCGGCCGCTGGTGGAACTACTTCGCGCGCGGGTCGCTGTTTCTAGCCTACGGCCACTATGAAAAGGCACTCGAGGATTTCGACAAGGCCATTGCCAAGCGAGGGATCGACCGGCGCGACGCTCGAACGTACGGGATGCATTTCATAGACTACTTCCCTCATCGAGAATCCGGAGTGGCCTATTACTTCCAAGGCATCCACCACGCCCAAGGAACGGCGCGGGAGCAACGCTTGGAAAAAGCGATCCGTGAATTGGAGACATCACTTGGCCAAGAAGAATCGGCTCGCGCGAAATCCTACCTCAATCGGGCGCGCCGCGCGTTCTGGCAAGTGACCCGCAAACGGGATTGCGCCGCCCCTGTTATCAGTTTTCAGAAACCCATCTATACACGTCAACGCCGGGTCCGTTTCGATGTGACCGTCACCGACGAGCATTCGTGCGTTGGGGACATCAGTGCGAGTACGTCGGCGGGACAGGTCTGGCCCGAGGCATCCGATGTCTCAGTCGAATGGCCCCAAAGAGAGATCACCAGAACAGTGGACTTCCATCTCGGCGCCAACGAGAAGATGGCGGTAGTGACGATCACGGCGACCGATTTGGCCGGCAACTCGACGGGCCCCAACCGCGCGCTGGTGATCCTGGATGACGCGGCGCCAACAGTGGGTGTCAGCGAGGTTGAGCCCGAGTGGCCGGCAAACGACCGAGTGGTGGTCGAGATCGACGCGCAAGATGACTTCGGCCTCAGACAAATCCACGTGGGCCCGGACCCCAGCGATAGCATACCCTGTGCGGGGGCCCTGAACTACTCGGGCACAGTCACCGGTCAGCCCACAGATGGCGTTCTGACCCTCTCGCTGGTCGATAAGGCAGGGAACACAATAGTCGCCGACGTTCCGGTGGGATCCTATCCGAGGTCGGCCCGAGAATCAGTCCCCGCGTCCTTACCCATGGCGCCTAGGCTGCCCCTGGCGAACCGTACCGGGGCGCCTGCTTGGGACCGGTCGTTCGCACCTTGGCTGGCGCCGGAT
>JANQFY010000180.1 GCA_028277585.1 Sedimentisphaerales bacterium | reverse complement strand
TTCCAGGGAGTACGTCAGCATGTTGGCAAAGGACGGCAGACTCATGACGAAGAGCATCACGACGCCCAGCAACACCAGCGACCACCCAATGCGAGCAGTGATCTTCTTTCGCGAGAACCGCATCAACGGCAGCCCCGCCACCAGCAGCAGTACGATCCAACCGAGAGGCGTCGTCAAGAACCTTATCACGAGCACGACCTCCATCTCTTTCCAACGTAACTATGGCCGCGAGGGTTTGCCCTTCGACTCGCGTTAGCAATGGGCGCGACCCAGGCAATGGTATTCGAATCCCATGCCCTTGACGTACGCCGGATCGTACAGGTTGCGACCATCGAAGATCACCCGGCCTTTCAACCGCTGGGCTATCCGCTCGAAATCGGGATTGCGGAACTGTTGCCAGTCGGTCAGCACCACGAGTCCATCGGCGCCGTCGAGCGTATTGTAGTAATCGGGGCAGAGAGTCACCTTATCGCCAAAATGGCGCCCGGCCGTCTGAGCCGCCTCGGGATCAGACGCCTTGACCGTGATGCCGGCTTCCAGGAATCGGTCAACGCAGTAGACGGCCGGCGACTCGCGAATGTCGTCGGTCCGGGCTTTGAAGGCCAGACCCCAGACGGCCAACGTACAGGCTTCCGCCTGCGGCTGGTAGTAGTCGATGATGCGCTGCGCAAAGCGCTCCTGTTGGCGATGGTTGACGTTCTTGGCCGCTTCGACAATGCTCATGGGGCAGTCGTGTCCGGCGCCGGTATAGATCAGGGCGCGGACATCCTTGGGGAAACAGCTCCCGCCGAATCCGACGCCGGCGAAGAGGAAGGAATCACCGATGCGCGAATCGCTGCCGATGCCCGCCCGCACCAGTTCAATGTCGGCGCCGACCTGCTCGCACAGCATGCTCAGCTCATTCATGAACGAGATGCGGGTCGCCAGCATGCAGTTGGCGGCGTACTTGGAGAGTTCCGCGCTGGCCGGGTCCATGAAGATCATACGATTGCCGCGGCGCATGAACGGTGCGTACAAGTGTCGCATGATCTCCTGCACCTTCGGGTCGGTCGCGCCGATGATCACGCGCTCGGGCTTCATGAAATCGTCGACCGCCGAGCCTTCCTTCAGAAACTCCGGATTGCTGACATAGTCAAACGGGTGCGTCGTGTGGGCGGCGACCAGATCGGACACCTTCTTGTGTGTACCGACCGGCACCGTGCTCTTGGTGATGAGAATGCGGTAGCCGTTCATCAGACCCGCAATTGACTCGGCGACGCTCAGGACGGCGCTGATATCAGCGGATCCATCCTCGGCGCTGGGCGTCCCGACGGCAATGAAGAGAACGAGAGACGCGTCGACCGCCTCCTGCAATGACGTGGTGAAGCGCAGCCGCCCCGTGGTTCGCGCCCGTTGGACAATCTCCGTCAGACCGGGCTCGTAAATTGGGATCACGCCGTCGTTAAGGTCGCGCACCTTCTTCTCGTTGTTGTCCACGCAAATGACGTCGATGCCCGAATCAGCGAAACAGGCCGCCGTAACGAGCCCGACGTATCCCACACCTACGACTCCAACCTTCATACCGTCTTGCCTCCCACATGGTGGATTCTGTACCACTCAATTGTACTCTGCAAACCTTGATCCAGCGCGGTGCCGGCCTCGAAGCCGAAGGCGTCCCTGGCCTTGGACACATCGAGGCACCGCCTTGGCTGACCGTCCGGCAGAGAAGGATCCCATCGAATCTCTCCCTGAAAACCAGTCAGCGCGGCAATCTTCTCCGCCAGATCCTTGATGCGGATTTCGCAGCCGGCGCCGATGTTAACCGGTTCGGCTCCGTTGTAGCGTTCGGCCGCCAATAGTATTCCTTCGGCTGCATCAGCCGCATAGATGAATTCCCGGCTGACCTGCCCCGTTCCCCAACAAACGATTGTCTCGGCCTCGGTGTCGATGGCGTCCTGACACTTCTTGATCAGCGCCGGTATGACATGACTGGTGGCCGGATCGAAATTGTCACCTGGTCCGTAAAGATTGACCGGGAGCAGGAAGATGGAGTTGTAGCCATACTCCTGTCGGTAGGCCTGGGACTGAACGAGCAGCATCTTCTTGGCCAGGCCGTACGGCGCGTTGGTCTCCTCGGGGTAGCCGTCCCAGAGATCCGCTTCCCGGAACGGCACCGCCGTATGCTTGGGATACGCGCAAATCGTGCCAATTGCGACGAACTTCTCCACTTCGTGAAGTCTGGCCTGCTCGATCAGTTGCACACCCATCATCAGGTTCTTGTAGAAGAACTCCCCTGGATGCGCTCGATTTGCTCCGATGCCCCCCACCACCGCCGCCAGATGGATGACGATATCCGGACGCATGTCTCGGTACATCCGCACGACGTCCGTCATATTGACCAGATCGTAGTCCTCGATCTCGGGAACGAGAATCTGTTCACAACCTCTGCGTCTAAGCCCCTCGACGACATAGCGTCCGAGAAAGCCCGCCCCCCCGGTCACCACAATCCTCCTCGTTTCGAAGAATTCGCTCATAGACTCATCCTTGTATCTATGCGTTCGAAGACGCGTCTTGCGCCGAAAGCTGCTCGCCCCGAGCCAATTTCATATCCGTATCCGTCATTATTCTCGCCAGCTCGCGGAAGGTCACTTTGGGCTTCCAGCCAAGAACGCGATGCGCCTTGGCCGCGTCGCCCAGCAGCAAATCCACCTCGCTGGGACGGAAGTACTTGGGATCGATCTCCACAGACTCTCGCCAATCCAGGTCCAGGTAGCCGAACACCTCATCGAGGAACTCCCGCACCGAATGGGTCTCCCCGGTCGCCACGACGTAATCGCCCGGCTCATCCTGCTGCAGCATCAGCCACATGGCCTCGACATAATCGCCGGCAAAGCCCCAGTCGCGTCGCGCCTCGAGGTTGCCCAGGTAGAGCTTCTTCTGCAGCCCGAGCTTGATACGCGTCGCCGCCCGCGTGATCTTTCGAGTAACGAACGTCTCCCCGCGCCGGGGGGACTCATGATTGAACAGGATCCCATTGCAGGCGAACAGGTCGTAGGCCTCCCGATGGTTGACGGTCTGCCAGAAACTGTAGACTTTGGCGCAGGCGTAAGGACTCCTCGGATAGAAAGGCGTCCTTTCGGTCTGCGGGGTCTCCAGGACCTTGCCATACATCTCACTGCTCGAGGCCTGGTAGAACCGCGGCCGTCGCTCGCAGGTGCGAACCGCCTCCAGCAGACGAAGCGTGCCAAGCGCGTCGGAATTCACCGTGTAGATGGGCATATCGAAACTGACTCGGACATGGCTCTGAGCCGCTAGATTGTACACCTCGTCCGGCTGGATCTCGTTGATCAGTGACGCCAGGTTGCTCCCGTCGGTGAGATCACCGTATACCAGGCGAAGACGAGGATTCTCGTGAGGGTCCTGATAAAGGTGCTCAATTCGCCCTGTATTGAACGAAGCGCTGCGCCGAATCAACCCCCAGATCTCGTAGCCCTTGGCAAGGAGCAACTCAGCCAGATAGGATCCATCCTGGCCGGTGATGCCCGTAATGAATGCTCTCTTCATCCGTGTCACATACTCCGATCATCCCTGGGATTCAAACGCTCCCCTACGCGACACTGTCTCCGGATAGGACGCGCCCTAACACCTTGCAGGGGAACCTACCATCGCCCGCAACCGCACCGGTTCTTCCAAGCGAGGTAACGACTCCAATCATATAGGTCCATCGCGATTCTGCACGCAAAAACACGACTAAGCATGCGAAAAGGCCCATCCTTCGCAAATTTGGAGCGAGCAATTCTCTGCCCGATCTCTGCTGGCGGGGTCTATGTAATGCTTCGAATCTGGGTCAGGCCTACCGTGCGTTCCCGACCAGGCGGCTGATGCGTGCGTGGCCCTACGGTATGGCTCACTTCCCAGGCTGCATCAGGCTCCCTATCTCATCGCGTTCGCCGGGTGTTAGGACACTGGCCTGTCCGTCTATGCGTAGGGCTGCCTCCAGGTGCTGCCTCGCCTGGTCGCTCTCGTTGAGCTGTGAACAGACGCGTCCGAGCTGCAGGAGAGCCTTGGCCTTGCTGCGGGTGTTCTCCTCAGCCAGCGAGGTTAGCTTGGCGAAATCCTCTTTGGCTTCGGGAAGACGCCCTGGGATCTTCGCCAGAATGGTGCCGCGGGTATCGAGAAGATGGGGATCCTCGGGGAAACGCTTCAGGCCTCGATTGGCCAACTCCAAAGAAGTGCTGTAGTCGCCCTCACTCTCCTGCAGAATCCAGGCCAGGTCGTTGAGTATCCGCGCATTGAACGGATACTGTTCGAGCATGTCGCGGTAGAGTCTCTTGGCCTGCTCGTGATCGCCGGTTTGATAGGCGGTTGTCGCCAACCCGAGACGAATGCCAAGCGATCCGGGCGACAGGGACAACGCCTGTTCGAAGAGCTTGAGGCCCTCGCGTTTGACGGCGGTCGAATCCACGGCGGCCAGGACTGACGCTGCCGCTGCGAGCGTGCCCGGCGTCGTGCCCTTCGCTGACAAGTATGCCGCACTGATGCCCGCCAGCTCATCTGTACGCTGCTGAGCGATCAGCCACAGGCAGCGGGCATGAACAACCGTCATGTTGTCAGGGCCAAGCTGTTCGGCGATTCTGAGCTTCTCCTCGGCTCGCTCCATATCTCCAGTGATCCGATACAGATCGACGAGCGTCACTTGCGCCTCCACGCTTTCGGCTCCCTCGGGAGTTGCGCAGTAGGCCTCCAGCTGTTGAATTGCCTCCTGAGCTCGCCCCATCGCGATGAGGACCTCTGTCTGGAGAATCAGAAGCGGCTCGTTCGACGGATTTCGACGTCGCTCCATTTCGAGCAATTCCAGGCCCCTGGCCAGGAATGTGCTGTTTCTGCTCAACAGCGCTCTGGCCACAATCTGAGTACCGGCCGCGGTCATATTCGGATCGCCGGCGCTCTTGGCGCGAGTCAGTTCGATGGCCTCGTCGAAGAGAGCGACATCGTCGGAGCGAATTCCCGCATCGACGAGCAATTCCACGGCATCAACGTTATTCGGGTCGTCTGTCAGCAGCATGCGCGCCAACTGCGTGCCCAGGCGTACATTGCCCAGGGCCATCTCGGCTCGCGCCCGCGCCGCCAGCAACCCCGAGTGGTTTGGATTCGAGCCCGCCGCTC
>JANQFY010000228.1 GCA_028277585.1 Sedimentisphaerales bacterium | reverse complement strand
GACCCCTGGAGGATCTGAACGACTTTGGTTCCATGGCGCTGGCGGTGGTGGGGGCGCCATCCGGTGTGCAGGCCACGGCGTCGTTCGAGCCGCCCCAGGGCGATTTGAGCCATACGGCGACTGCTGCCGCGTCCTTCAGCGGGGCGCCGTTGATCGGCGCGGTTGGACGCCGGTTCACACTCCAGCCGGGCGAAAAGACCGAAGTGCGATTCGTGCTCAGTTGGCACTTCCCCAATGCGCCGCGATTCCCCATTAGTACGGCCCAGGGCCGCTACTACGGGACACGCTTCAAGTCCGCGGCTGACGTGGCGCAGCAGATCGCGAGCGACTGTGATGAACTGACCTCGCAAACACGCCTCTGGCGTGACACGTGGTACGACTCGTCGCTGCCGTACTGGTTCCTCGATCGGACCTTCCTCAATGCGTCGATCCTCGCGACCAACACCTGCTACCTGTTCAGCGATGGACGCTTCTACGGCTACGAAGGCGTGTATCACGGGCACGGCACCTGCAATCACGTCTGGGGGTACGTGCAAGCGCCGGGGCGGTTGTTCCCCGTACTGGAACGACGGCTGCGTGAGATGGTGGATTACCAACCAGGCGTGGGATTCGAGCCGGAGATTGGTCGCATCCGACAGCGCAGTGAGGCTCGCAAGGATGACGCTGCTGACGGTCAATCAGGCTGTATCTTTCGTACTTATCTGGTGCACCAGATGCAACCGGACAGTGCTTTCCTGCAACGCGTGTATCCGTCTGTCAAGAAGGCCATGAACTACATGACCAATACCTACGATGCGGACCGCGATGGCATTCTGACCGGACCACAATTCAACACCCTCGACGCCGCCTGGTATGGCAAGATCACCTGGCTTTCGCTCCATTACGGTGGTGCGCTGCGTGCGACGGCGGCGATGGCCGAGGAGATGGGCGAGACCGCCTACGCGGCGCAGTGTCGGGCCCTGGCGGATAAGGGCCGGCAATACATCGAAGACAAGCTGTTCAACGGCGAGTACTTCTTCCACGAAGCCGACCCCGAGCGCCCCGAGTCACCCGGCGTCTACAACGGCTTGGAGTACAGTCAACTGCTCGGGCAGAGCTGGGCGTATCAGGTTGGGTTGGGGCAGATCATTGATCCTGAGAAGGCGACCACTCATCTGGAGTCGCTCTGGGGATACAACTTCAGCACGGACGTCGGGCCGTTCCGTGAGAAGTACCAGAACGGTCGCTGGTACGCCATGCCCGGCGAGGGCGGTATCATCGCTTGCACTTGGCCTTATGGCGGCGATGAGGCCCTCAAGAAGGGGCACGCCCATTTCGCCGGATATCTCAACGAATGCCAGCCCGGCTACGAATGGGCGGCGACCTCGCTCCTGATGTGGCACGGTATGCAGGACCGCGCCCTCGCTCACACCCGCACCATGCATGAACGCTACGACGGCGCCAAGCGCAATCCCTGGAACGAGGTGGAGTGGGGCGATCATTACTCCCGTTCGATGGCGAGCTACGGCGTGTTCACCGCCATCTGTGGGTTTGAGCACCATGGGCCGAAGGGGTATATCGCCTTTTCGCCTCGGATCACGCCTGCCGATTTCCGGGCGCCCTTCACCTCCGCAGCCGGTTGGGGAACCTTTTCTCAGAAACGCTCAGGTCGCACGCAGACCGAACGCCTCACGCCGCGCTGGGGCCAACTGACCCTGCGTCAGATGGCTTTCGATTTGCCGGCCGGCAAGACCGCGCGCCGCGTGACGGTCGATGTCGACGGCCGTGATCTGGACGCGGCATACCGCATGAGGAAGAATCGTGTCATCATTACCTTGGCTCAGGCCGCCAGAGTTCTGACGAATGAAGAACTTGTCGTTAAGATCACATGGTAGTCTTGTTGCTCGACCAGACGCTTCCATGGCCTTCTAATGGAGGTCGGGGGCATCCCGGGACAAAGGAGAGATCATGAAGGATAGGAAGATCACACCACTGACGAATAACGGTACACTCGTGATGTTGATGTTGCTGATTGGCGGCATTGTCGCGGCGTCATCGTTCGGGCGGGACAGCGCGGGCAATCCGGCTGCGCAGGGCGGAGCCCTGAGCGGGGCGGGCTGTGTGGTTTTCCAGGGGGACGCGGGCCAGATCTTCGCGCGTTCCGCCATCGATGATAGGCTGATAGCCAGTGGAAGCGATGCATCGCACGTCATCCAGAAAGCGATTGACAGCCTGCCGGTGACGGGAGGGAAAGTCTATATCGCGGCCGGGAGCTATCAGTTGACGGCTACGCTTCGGATCGAAGACAAGCACGGTGCCCATCTCGAGGGAGCCGCCCGGGGTATCATGTTCAGCGGGGGGAGGGAGGGCACCTCGCTTCGATCTGAGAAGGCCATCGATCTGCTCCACATCCACGGCGGGAAGCTCAAGATGGCCGGTGTGACTATCAGCAACCTTCACTTCGTTGGCTCCGGCAAGGATAACGGCAAGGCGGGCATCCTGATAACGGGAAACAGCGATCTGCTTTCGCTGCATCAGGTCGGAGCCAACAACTGCGGGGTGGGCTTCCATTTCAAGGGCGCCGGCCCGGGCGCGGGCGTCATCGACGCGCCGCAGATCCAGTTCTGTGATCCACAGGTCAACGGCATCGGCCTGAAGATGGAGCATTGCCATTATGCCAAGGTCGTTGGCGGCGAGTTCTCCGATTGTGAGCGGTATGGCATCATGCTCTCCTCTTCGGACTCCGGCCACCGCCGCTGCGGTGGCACCAAGGTCATCGGCGTCACGGCGGTCCGCAATGGCGACGGCGGCATCCTGATCGGGTCCAACACCGACTGCATCACAGTAACCGGCGGATGCGACTTCGGCGGTTCACCGAGAGGTAGCGGGGTAACCGTGGCCAACGATCAGGGAGGCCGCCCCCCACACAACATCATCATCAGCAACGTGCACGCGTACAACAACAAGCACGCGGGCGTCCACGTCAAGCAGGGCCAACACGTTCTGATCGCCCAGTGCATCTGCTCGGGCCACGACCACGTGGCCGTCCACAACCACGGTCAGCCCTATGGTATTGATGTTGGGGAACAGGCCGAGGGCGTACTGATCCGCGCGAACATCACCCACAGCAACGGAAAGCAGGGCATCCGTGCGGAGTCGAAGGACGGCAAAGAGGGCTAGGCAGCCTTGGCCCGAGACATGGCCACAACGTGTACCGGGATTCTGTCTGGATGCTCTGATCGCGACGTGTCGCTCCTCCAGCCTCGGCTACGCCTCGACCTTCCGAACACCACGAGGCCGTATGACCTGGCAAACCCTCATTAGGACCGGGTCAGAAATGGCGATCTGGCCAGTCTCAGCGATTGTCTCAGAGTCCGCGGCCCTGGATTCCGGGCACTACAGCTTGGTGTTAAGCGGTGTCTGAAACCGCAACCGGTGGGGTTTTCAAGGAGTCTCGCATCCGCCGGGGCCGCTGCCCACGAATACCGTATTGACATTGCCCACCCTCTTGAAGTACCATCTATGGCTTCTGTCGCAGGAATGGCGTTGCCTTCTTGTGGATGCAGGCGTCATTCGTCGGGAAGCTATCGGATTCACGATGAGCGCCGGGCAGATTCCCATATGGGATCGAGGGTGCTGGGGGATCGTGGATTGCAGTACGATGCGCAAGCCTGGCCAGCGACTGGATACGCCGGTCCGAACGTAGACTTTCGGTTGAACTATCGATACACGAGTTGGTTTAGGATGATCGTCGCATGATACGCATCAAGCGGGGACTGAATCTCCCTATCTCCGGATCGCCCAATCAGACGGCCGCGATAGAGACCAAAGCCGCTGAACAGGTTGCGGTATTGGGCCCTGACTACGTCGGTATGAAGCCGACCATGGAAGTGCGTGTGGCCGACCGCGTCAAGAAGGGCCAGGTCCTTTTCACGGACAAGAAGTGCCCGCGGGTCCGGTACACAGCCCCGGCGGCCGGCGAGATCGAGGCCATTCACAGGGGCGCGAAGCGGGCCTTGCTCTCGGTTGTGATCCGAGTTTCCGGCGATGAGGAGATCACTTTTGCCTCCTACAAGGAGAGCCAACTGGCGGGATTGACCCGGGATAAGGTGGTTGACCAACTGGTGGAGTCGGGCCTGTGGACGGCCCTGCGGCAGCGTCCCTTCAGCAAGGTCGCCGACCCGGACACCTCTCCCCATTCCATCTTCGTGACCGCCATGGATACGAACCCGCTGGCTCCCTCCGTAGCGGCTGTTCTTGAAGGCCAGGGGGCGACCCTGGCGTTCCAACAGGGTCTTCGCCTGCTGACCAAGTTGACGGACGGCACTGTTTTCGTATGCAAGGCCCCTCAGGATGACCTGCCGGCCGTGGACGATCCCAAGATCAAGGTCGAAGAGTTCGAGGGCCCCCATCCGGCGGGCAACGTGGGTACGCATATCCACTTCCTCGATCCCGTGGGCCGTCATAAGATGGTCTGGCACATAGGCTTACAGGACGTCATCGCGGTTGGCAAACTCTTTGCCACTGGGAAATTTGCGACGGATCGCATCGTGTCGCTGGCGGGCCCAGGCGTCAGACGGCCCCGATTGATTTGCAGCCAAGTGGGCGCGGCCATCAGCCCCATGCTGGCGGCGGCCGCCAGCCTTGTGCGGGAAGACGAATTGAAGCCGGGGAAACACCGTACGATATCCGGTTCGGTGCTGTCTGGTCGAATCGCGGGCGGAGGCCTGGACTTCCTGGGACGCTATCACCAGCAGATCAGCGTCATCCCCGAGGACGACGAACGGCGATTCCTGGGCTGGATGTCGCCCGGTATCAACCTGTTCTCCCTGAAGAACTTGGTGCTCTCCCCCTTGTTCACCAAGAGCTTCGACTTTATGACCTCCACGTTCAAGAAGAGAACCTTCGACTTCACAACCTCCACCCAGGGCGAAGTACGGGCCATTATCCCGAATAGCGCGTTCGATAAGCTCATGCCCCTGGACATCCTGCCGCTCTTTCTGATGCGGGCGCTGGCCGTGGACGATGTCGAGGAGGCTGAAGCCCTGGGTGCGCTGGAATTGGACGAGGAGGATTTGGCCCTCTGCGCCTTTGCCTGTCCGTCCAAAGAGGAATTTGGCCCCATGTTGCGCAGGAACCTGACCACTATCGAGAAAGAAGGGTAATCGGTGAAACTGCTTCGAACCATCCTGGACAAGCTGGAACCCCACTTCGGCAAGGGCGGTAAGCTCGAGAGAGTTGGACCGCTCTTCGATGCCTTCGACACGTTCGCCTACTCGCCGGGCCAGACCACCAAAGGGGCCCCCTACGTACGTGACGCGCTTGACCTCAAACGGCTGATGAGTGCGGTATTCATCGCCGTAGCTCCCTGCTGTCTCATGGCTTGCTACAACACGGGTTTTCAGGCCAACCTGGGAATCGAGGCTATGGGTCAGGACCCCGCCGGCTGGCGCGCCGCGATACTGAGCCTGATCGGTATTGGCTTCAATCCGAACAACATCATTGCCAACCTCCTCCACGGGGCGCTCTACTTCGTGCCCGTCTATGTTGTGACCCTGGCCGTCGGCGTGGCCTGGGAAACCGTCTTCGCCTCTGTGCGTAAGCACGGCATCCACGAGGGGCTCTTCGTCACGAGCCTGCTGTTTCCCCTGATCGTACCACCCGCTATCCCTCTCTGGCAGGTTGCGATAGCCATCTCCTTCGGCGTCGTCATCGGCAAAGAGGCCTTCGGTGGGGTGGGCATGAATATCATGAATCCCGCCCTAATCGCGCGCGTGTTCCTCTACTTCGCCTACCCGGTAGAGATTTCGGGTGACGCCGTGTGGGTGGCCGTGGACGGCTACACCCAGGCCACACCCCTCGGCTCCCTGGCCAACGGGATCAGCGATTATGGTTATGCTTGGTGGGAGGCCTTCGTGGGGCTCATGCCGGGCTCCATGGGCGAGACCTCGGCTCTGGCCTGCCTGATCGGCGCGGGAATTCTCATCGTCACCAAGGTTGCCTCCTGGCGAATCATGGTCGGCTGCGTCATTGGTATGGTTGCTACCGCGCTGCTGCTCAATATTATCGGCAGCGAGACGAATTTGCTCTTCGGCGTCAATCCTCTGTGGCACTTCGTGCTGGGCGGCTTCGCTTTCGGTACGGTCTTCATGGCGACCGATCCAATCACCGCCGCCCATACGCGTCAGGGCAAGTGGTGGTACGGCGCCTTGATTGGCTTCCTGACGGTCCTGGTGCGGGTGATCAACCCGGCCTTCCCGGAGGGGATTATGTTGGCCATTCTCTTTGGCAACGTCTTCGCCCCGGCCATCGACAAGATCTTCGTGAACCAAAACATCAAGAGGAGACGGCTCAGAGATGTCGCAGGATAGCGTAACCAAAACCATCGGGGTGGCGACAGGGATCTGCCTTTTCTGTTCGCTCTTCGTATCCGTGGCCGCGGTCAAGCTCCGGCCGCGTCAGGTGAAGAACCAACGACTGGACAGGATCCAGAACATCCTCCAGGTGGCCGGTCTGGCCGGCGAGGAGGGCGATCCCGAGGCCCTTTACCAAGAACGGATTCAGCCGGCCTATATCGATTTGAAGACGGGTCAGGCCGTATCGGAAGACCAGTACCAACCGGACCAGGTTGAGTCCATCCCGGCTGAGCAGGATCTTGCCGGCATCAAGCTCCGACCTCTTCAGAGCGTTGTGTACCAACGAATCGACGGCCAGACGATGGCGCGACTGATCTTGCCCATCCAGGGCAAGGGTGTCTGGTCCACACTCTACGGATTCCTGGCCCTGGAGGAAGATCTCCAGACCGTCGCGGGGATCACCTTCTACGAACATGCCGAGACGCCGGGGCTGGGCGGTGAGATCGATAACCCCAACTGGAAGAGCAGTTGGGCAGGCAAGCGGGCCTACGATGAGGACGGCAACGTGGTGATCGAGGTCATCAAGGGGCAAGTCGATCCGGCCAGTTCCGATGCCGATCGCCAGATCGACGGACTCAGTGGCGCCACCCTTACGACCCGCGGCGTGGACAATCTGATCCAGTACTGGTTGGGTGAGAACGGCTACGGCCCCTACCTGAAACGACTCCGGGAGGAACGCTAGAGATGAGTTCGTATCGCAAAGCGCTATTGGAACCGATCTTCGACAACAACCCTATCGGGTTGCAGGTTCTGGGCATTTGTTCGGCGTTGGCCGTGACCACTAAGCTGGAGACCGCCGTGGTCATGTCGCTGGCCGTGATCTTCGTCACCTCCTGCGCCAGCCTGTTCGTCAGCGTGATCCGGAACCACATGCCTTCCAGCATCCGCATCATTGCGCAGATGACGGTCATCGCCTCGCTGGTGATCATCGCCGACCAATTCCTCAAGGCCTATATGTACGACATCAGCAAGCAGCTTTCGGTCTTCGTGGGCTTGATCATCACCAACTGTATCGTGTTGGGACGCACGGAGGGATTCGCTCTGAAGAACCCGCCCGGACTTAGCTTCATCGATGGCATAGGCAACGGGCTGGGCTACGCTGTGGTGCTGCTCTTCGTCGCCACTATCCGTGAACTCCTGGGTACGGGCAAGCTCTACGGCCTGACGGTCCTGAAGCTGACCCGCGACGGCGGCTGGTATCCGGCCAACGGCCTGATGCTACTGGCCCCCAGCGCTTTCATACTCATCGGACTGTTTATCTGGGCCGTGCGGACCTGGAAACCCGAACAGGTGGAGGACTAGGTCATGTTCGAACACTACCTGGGTATCTTTCTGACATCCATCTTCATCGAGAACCTGGCGCTGGCCTTCTTCCTGGGCATGTGCACCTTCCTGGCGGTGTCGCAGCGGGTCAGCACCGCCGCCGGGCTCGGGCTGGCCGTGATCGTGGTGCAGGCCATCACTATCCCGGTGAACAACCTGATCTACCGCTATGTCCTGCAGGAGGGCGCCCTGGCCTGGGCCGGCCTGCCAAACGTGGATCTGACCTTCCTGGGCCTGATCACCTATATCGGCGTTATCGCGGCGATGGTGCAGATCCTGGAGATGGCCTTGGATAAGTACGTTCCCAAGCTCTACAACGCCCTGGGGATCTTTCTGCCGCTGATTACCGTCAACTGCGCGATCCTGGGCGGCAGCCTCTTCATGGTGGAGCGTGACTACAACTTCCCCGAGAGCTGTGTGTACGGCGTGGGCTCGGGTGTGGGCTGGGCCCTGGCTATCATCGGTCTGGCTGGGATTCGCGAACGCATGAAGTACAGCAACGTGCCGCCGGGCCTGCGTGGATTGGGCATCACTTTCGTCACCGTCGGGCTCATGGCCATGGCTTTCATGCTGTTCTCGGGAATACAACTGTAAAGAAGGTTCACGGTTCAAGGTTGGTTGAAGCCACAGCATTGTGAATCCTAAATCCAGATAATGAGGAAGATCGCATGTCCGATTTCGGCTTAATCGGTATTGGTGTTTTGATGTTCACGCTCATCGTGCTCGTGCTGGTGCTCGTGATTCTGATAGCCAAATCACGTCTCGTGGCCAGCGGCAATGTCACGATCTCGATCAACGACGATCCGGACAAGTCCGTGGAGGTCCCGGTAGGCAGCAAGCTGCTGAACGCGTTGGCCGTCGAGAAGATCTTCCTCTCCTCGGCCTGCGGCGGCGGGGGCACCTGCGGCCAGTGCAAGTGCGTCGTGGCTGAGGGCGGCGGCGATGTCCTGCCCACCGAACGCACCCAGCTCAACCGTCGCGAAGTGCGCGAGGGGTATCGCCTCTCGTGTCAACTGACGGTCAAGGATGACATGAAGCTCGAAGTGCCGCCGGAGATGCTGGAGGTCAAGAAGTGGCAATGCAAAGTCCGATCCAACCACAACGTCGCCACCTTTATCAAGGAACTGGTCCTCGAACTGCCCCCCGGTGAGCACGTGGACTTCCGAGCCGGCGGCTATATCCAGATCGAGGCGCCACCCCACCGCATCAAGTATACCGACTTCGACGTGGAGGACGAGTACCGGGCCGATTGGGACACATACAAGCTCTGGGAAATCCAATCCGTGGTCAAGGAGGACATCATTCGCGCCTATTCCATGGCCAGCTATCCGGAGGAAGAGGGCATCATCATGCTGAACGTGCGCGTGGCGACGCCGCCGCCGAAAATGAAGGTGCCGACCGGGCAGATGTCCTCGTTTATCTTCAACCTCAAGCCGGGCGATGAAGTCACCATCTCTGGCCCTTACGGCGAGTTCTTCGCCCGAGACACGGACAACGAAATGGTCTTCATCGGCGGCGGCGCGGGCATGGCGCCCATGCGGTCGCACATCTTCGACCAACTCCGGCGTCTCAAGTCCAAACGCAAGATGACCTTCTGGTACGGGGCGCGGAGCCTGCGCGAGATGTTCTACATCGAGGACTTCGACACCCTCGCCAAGGAAAACGAGAACTTCACCTGGCATATTGCCCTGTCCGATCCTCTGCCTGAGGACAATTGGCAGGGTTACAAGGGCTTTATCCACCAGGTGCTGCTCGACAACTACCTCAAAGACCACCCGGCTCCCGAGGACTGCGAATACTACATTTGCGGCCCGCCTATGATGCTCGATGCGTGCAGCCGCATGCTCGACGACCTCGGCGTGGAACCGGAAAACATCTTGTACGATGACTTTGGATAGCATCAAGCTACCCGCGATCTTGAAGGAAGAGCCATGGATATCCTGAAAACCGCCGAAGACCTTCTCAACGAGAAAGGCAGCCACATCCACACCATCGGCCCCGATGTCTCCCTGGCCGACGCGATCACGTTCATGAATGACAACAACGTGGGCGCCGTTCTCGTACAAGACGGCGCCGAGTATGTAGGGATCTGGACGGAGCGCGACCTGCTTCGCAGCGTGACCGATAAGGAGTTCGACGTCCACGCCGCCATGCTGCGGGACCACATGCAGACCAAGTTGATCTGCGTACCGCACGACGAACCCCTCTTCAGTCTGATCGACAAGGTGTTGGGCCTGCGCGTCCGTCACCTGCTTGTCAAGCGGGGAAGCCAGTTCATCGGCTTGCTCTCAGTCGGCGACCTTCTCCGCGCCGCACTGCAGCAGCGCACCGAGGAACTGCACCGCCTGCAGGACATCGTCAAGCTCGAGTACTACGATGAGTGGCGCTGGCAGACGAAACGGAAAAAGAGGTAGTGGTGGGGGACTCGTGCTAGGGGTTGGTGGAGTATGTCTGGGTTTTCAACCTATCTAATTGCTTTCGTAGCCATGGCCGTTGTGTTTGTCCTAACCGGGGCGACGCTGCACTTCGCCCGGTACAAGAAACGGGGCGGGTGTTGTTCTGAGGGGCTCAGAGGGACGGGCTATACGAAGGACCACGGCTGCGGATCGTGCAAGTGTGAGCACCCCGGATGACCCGATCCGGAGTGGTGCTCGCCGAGTCATAGATTCTCTTGTTCCTCTCATCACACAGGGCGCTACGGTTGTCTGGATTCACGACGAAACTGCAACGGCGTCCTGTGGGTTTGACGCTGGAAGAAGCGCCTCATGTTATCGACCGAGTTGTATCCCATGGCCAGGGCGATCTCCACGGGTGACATACGCGTCTCGACGAGCATCTGGGCGATCCGCTCGGTGCGCATACGGTTGATCTCCTCCTGAACGGATCGTCCTACCGCCTTGAGAAAGCGCCGCTCAAGCGTCCGGCGGGATAGGCAAGTGGCCTCCGTGACATCCTCCACCTGAACGAGTTCGCTGAGATGATCCCGAATGTACTGCATGGCCTTGACCACTTCAGAGTCATCCATAGCCAGGATGTCCGTCGAGTGCCTCATCTGGACGTGTGTTGGGGCGATGACAATTCTCTGACCGGCCATGGATTGGCGTGAGGCCATGAACGCATCCAGCAGTTGAGCGGCCTCGACGCCGGCCCGTTCGGTCGCCAGCGCCACACTGGACAGCGGTGGATTGGTCAGGTGGCAGACCAGAGCATCGTTGTCCACCCCGATCACGGCCACGTCTTCCGGGATACGGACACCCGCCACCTTGGCCGCCTCGACTACGTTCTGGCTTCGATCGTCGCAGCAGGTCATGAGTCCCAGCGGTTTGGGCAGGGCTTCCAGCCACCGGGCCAGTAGTGGCAACTCGTTTTCCCACAGGCGCTTCGTCCGGGCCCCGGGCTGCGCATAGGTATGCGTCTCCTGGCCGGCCGTGGCAAGGCGGTCGATGAAACACTGCTCGCGCAGCCGCGACCAGGGAATGTCGTCGTACCCACAATAGGCGAAGTGTCTGAATCCGCGATCGAGCAGATGGTCGGCCGCCATCTGAACGATGGCCGCGTTGTCGGTGGTGATGATAGGAAACGCATGCTCGGGCAAGCCCTTCTGCGGTGCGATCGTCGAGGCGAAGATGGCGGGGATTCCCATGGCCTTGATCTCGTCCATCTCGTCCATCTCACGGGCGATGATCCCATCGATCCCGATCCCTTTCATGCGGGCCAGGAGCCGTTTGTTTCCACCGGGGTGCTTGAAGAATGGAGGCGACGTGTAGATCGACCAGGGGCCATGAAACCGTGTGTAGTCGGCCACGCCGGTCAGGAGCGCCCGTCCGAATTCCCGGGAGCTTTCGATCAGCAATAGGACCTTGGGATTCTCTGCCATGGGCGTATGTATACCACATCAAGGGGCGACCACTCAATGAATTCCCAAGCTGTATTCGGAGATGTGCTTGACGCAAAATTGACGAGGATTGTCGCTGGGTTGACATCGAGAGTGTTAGAGATCGGTTAAGATTCACGTGTGTGGTTTCGGGTAGAACTCAAGTCGTCAGCGTGTGGGTAAGACAATTGTGCGCCTTAGCCAGGGAGCTGTACGTATGCCGGATCGGAACGAATATCGTCTCGGTTTTACACTGATCGAGTTGCTCGTCGTGATCGCCATCATTGCCCTGTTGATGGCCATCCTGCTGCCGTCACTGAGCCGAGCCCGCGAACAGGCCCGGGCCGTTGTGTGCCTGAGCCACTTGAAGCAGTGGTCGCTCTGCTTCTCGATGTACACCGGCGACCACGACGGGAAGTTCATGCCGGGCATCGACGAGGATTGGGATACCGGTCGGTATTCGTGGATCTACACGCTGATTCCCTATTACGAAGAACCCGAGATTCGTCTCTGTCCGAAGGCCCGTCGGACCCTCGAGGAAGGCGGCACGTTGCCCTGGAACGCTTGGGACGTCAGCGTCACCAACCCGAATGACTTCTCCCTGCTGGCCGACCGTACCTATAAGATTGGCAGCTATGGGATCAACTGGTGGGTCAACGACAGCAGCATTGCCAGCGGCGGTCACGATGCGAGCGACAAATGGCGCCGAACCGGCCAGAAGAACGCCGCGGCGGTCCCCGTGCTGATGGATTGTGGGTTCATGCTGGTTCGTCCTGAGCCCTATGATCCGCCGCCCGAACAGGATGGCCAGTTTCTCTGGAGCTTCGGCGGTGGGGTCCAGCGGGCGTGCACGGATCGCCACAATGGCGCGGTCAATCTTCTGTTCATGGACTGGTCGACGCGGAAGGTGGGCCTCAAGGACCTTTGGACCTTGAAGTGGCACCGTACGTTCGAAACGGCCGGACCCTACACAACCGTCGGCGGCATGACCAATGCCGATTGGCCCGCCTGGCTTCGACGGCACAACTGACGCGCTCCCGGAATCAGCTCATGGGTATCGATGTGACCTGTGGTTCGTACTCGAGAAGAGGCAGGATGGTGTGCATCCTTGGCTTATGACGAAGTGGTGCTCTGCGAATGAAGGAGGAAAAGGAACCATGAAATCGAAGACAATGCGGTTAGTGTTGCTGGGTGTCATGGTGGTCGGCGCCCAGGTGCAGGCGAAGCTTCTGTATGAGACGGATTTCATTGGGGACGACGCCATTGCCGGCTGGATCACAACGGACGAGGCGTGGACACATGATCCGGCTGCCGGAACGTTTACAGTGGCAGGAGCAGCGGGTGCGTCCGCGGCCTATTACGGAGAACTCGAGTTAACGGACTATACGGTCACCGCCGATGTGGAAGTCAACAACAGTGCGGCGGCGGTTGTCGCCCGGTTCACTTCATTGAGTGATCCATTCTATATGTGTCGATACCATCCGCAGAATGCTGTGCTGCAGCTCTATATCATCAATACCACGGCGTTGCTGGCGTCTTTGCCCTTGGCGGATATGCCCGATCTGGATCCTGCTCAGACTTATACTCTGTCTATTACTGTACAAGGGAACCTCATAACCGGAACCTTGAGGCAGGGCGATGCAGAGTACACGGTCGAAGGAACCGACGATACAGCAACCAGTGGATTCGCCGGGCTGCGTGTATGGGGCGGTGGTGAGAACGTATACAGCCATTTCACGATTTCCGACGATGTTGAGCTGGCGGCCTACGATCCCGTTCCGGCTGATGAGCAGACGGATGTGTTGCGTGAGGTGACGCTGAGTTGGACACCGGGCGAATACGCGGTCTCGCATGATGTCTACTTCGGCGAGACCTTCGAAGACGTCAACGACGCCACTCCGGCCGACGCCGTGTATATGGGCCGTCAATCCGAGATCGAGTTTGCCGTGGATGGGCTCGATTTCGAAACGACCTACTACTGGCGCGTCGACGAAGTCAACGCGGCGCCGGACAACACGATCTTCAAGGGCGACGTCTGGAGCTTCACCACTGAGTTGTTTGCCTATCCGGTCGAGGGCGTGATCGCCACGACGAACGGCG
>JANQFY010000213.1 GCA_028277585.1 Sedimentisphaerales bacterium | reverse complement strand
CCACGCACCTCGGGTACCGGGCCAAACAGGAGATGGCCGGGCAGGTGAATGCCAACAGCGAATCGGTTCTGGATGATCCGAGGTGCAGACCCTATCTGGCGCAGATCCTCTATCTGAGATGGTGGGCCCTGCAAAAAACGAACCGCCCTGGGGAAGCAACTCGGGTGGCGCAGCGACTGATCGATCAGCATGGCGGCAGCGCCTGTCTGGCCCCTGTTCTGTTGGCAAGGGCAACCGACGCCCTGGCCAGCCAGGAGTACAGTGAATGCCGTGAACTGCTGACGAGGCTCATAGAAGACTTCCCCGGCACCGAATCAACAAAACGTGCTCAGGACATCCTGACGCGTCTCAAGAACGGCAGAATCGAATGAGCGAGAGACTGACTGATTTCACATGGGATCGAGTTCGAATCCCCAGGAGGGAATTGAGATGCCTATGGCCATTACCATTTTGGGGTATATCGACCCTAACACGTCCCAACACGTCTTCAGCCTGTTGGGGCCAATTCTCGCCTGTCTGGCCACTCTTGGGGGGCTGGGAGTCACTGCTCTGGTGTTCGTCCGGCACCGAATCGCGGCCTACCTCCGGCGAGCCTCGTGGACCAGCCGGATTGCAGTCGTGTCCATTGTGACCGGTGTGTTGGCGATTGTCATCACAGTGATTCTGTACATCGCCCTGTAATCCAGGGCAGAGCGGAGGGTATGTCAGATGGAAACGAGACCAGGTCATCTGCCAATCGAGCGCAGGCGATTCCTGCAAACAACCGCGGCCGCAGGATTGGGCCTGTGCGGTAATACTCTGGGAGGGTCGCGCGGCATGGCAAATCGCACCAGGAGCAACCGTAAATTTGAGCGGAGTCTCGTGCTGGGAATGGATGGATTGGATCCAAGACTCGCGTTAGCACTGATGGAACAGGGCAAGCTGCCCAACTTTGCGAGTCTCGCCGACAGCGGCACCTTCGGACCGCTACAAACGAGCAACCCGGTCATGAGCCCAGTGGCTTGGTCCAACATTGCCGCGGGCGCCGGTCCCGGTCACCACGGGATCTTCGACTTCCTCCACAGGGACCCCGACAACTACATGCCCTATATCTCCCTCAGAAGGAGCTCCAGCGGTGTCTTCGGAACACGCTATCAAGAAGCTCGGCAAGCCCCGGGTTTCTGGCGTTACACCAGTGACGCCGGGATCCCAACAACGGTCTTGCGTTGGCCTGTGACATTCCCTCCGGAGAAGGTCAACGGTCGATTCCTCAGCGGTCTCGGCGTGCCCGATCTACTGGGAACAGAAGGTCAATACACGGTCTACACCACTGCCCCGCCGGCAAAGGACGACCCCAGCGGCCACAGCGTGATTCAAGTTCAATGGCGGCAGACCGATGCTGGGCTAATCCAGACGGTGCTCAGAGGCCCCCAGATCGGACGAGGACGTTTCGCGGAGACGGCCTTGATTGTCCAAAGGAAAACCTCCGATACCTGCATGTTGCATCTCGGCGGTGACCCAGCCATCGAGATTCGCTGCAAGCGGTGGACGCCCTGGATCAAGGTCACATTCAGGGCGGGTCTGAAACGTGTTCGCGGCATGGTGAAACTGCTTCTTCTGGAGGTCACACCACAATTCAAGCTGGTCGTCTCCCCCATCCATCTGGACCCGGCGGACCCGGCATTCGATATCTCCTTTCCGCCTGACTACACACGCTCCTTGGACGAGCGAATCGGCGCGTTCCACACGCTCGGCATGCCGGAGATGGTGCACCCGTTGAGTCATCAGCGGTACGGGTTCGATGCGTTCCTGGACCAAGTTCAGACGATCCGAGACGAACGCAAGGAGATGTTCTTGACGGAGTTGGAGCAATTCAGAAAGGGTGTGTTCGCATTCGTGTTCGACCACACGGACCGTATCCAGCACGCCTTCTGGGCCACCAGAGATCCGACTCATCCCATGTACGATGAAGCTGAGGCCGAATCCTATCGTGATGTGATAGAAGAGACGTATCGAGAGATGGACGCGCATCTCGGCGAGGTCGTCAAGCGAATCGATCGCAAGACGCTGCTTTTGGTCGTTTCGGATCACGGATTCGGAACCTTCCGCAGACAGGTGCACCTGAATCGCTGGCTCATAGACCATGGGTACATGCGTTTGAAAGGTCCCCAGAAGGCCGAGGGGCGGGGCCTGTTCCAAGACGTGGATTGGCGCCACACCAAAGCCTACGCCGTAGGCTTCTCCAGCATCTACCTGAACCGCTCTGGCCGTGAAGCAGGCGGGGTCGTCAAGGGAAGCGAGGCAGCGCGCAAACTGCAGGACGAGATCGCCGTCCAACTGCAGACCCTGGTCGATGCTGATAGCGGCAATCGCATGGTCCGAAGAGTCTACCACAGTCGTGAAATCTATCGAGACGGTCCCCGGGTAAACGAAGCGCCCGATCTCGTGGTCGGACTCGAGCCAGGCTATCGCGCCAGTTGGCAAACGGCTCTGGGCGGCGCGCGTGCGGCTCTCGTTGAGGATAACGACTCCAGATGGTCGGGAGACCACATCTTCGATCCGGACACGATGCCGGGGATCATCCTCAGCAACGCGAAACTGAGCGGGCAGACCTTCCGCGGCACAGATATCGCCCCGACGGTTCTGGCTGCGTTGGGATTGGAACGCCCCCGACAGATGACAGGGCGAGACCTTCTCTCCTCCGATGGAGCACGTGGATAGTCGTGACGCGTAGCGTCCCCGCCCCGCCGGGCCGGAAGACAGACCTCAGACGGGCGGCAAGACGTTTGAACAGAATCGAATGCGAGACGATTCCGCGATCCAATCCGACGAAGATGTCCGTCTGATGTTGAAGGTCAAGACAGGAGATCGGCAGGCGTATACCCAGCTCTACCAGAAGTATGTACCGGTCGTGAGGCGCTACCTTGCCAGGCGAGACATGCACGCTCAGTCGTGTGACGATCTGACCCAAGAGGTCTTCACGCGCATCTGGCACGCCAGGGCTCGATATAGACCCTTATCGCCGCTGAAGTACTATCTGCTCGGCGTCGCAGCCAATGTTCAACGCGAGAGTCGGTCCAGGGTGGGAAACCACCTCGCCCTGGACACTCGCCATCTGGAATGCCTACCGGATGCCAAGCGGGCTTCGCCGCCATCTCGGGTTCAGTCGGCCGAGCAGATCCAGGCTATCCGCACCCTAATGACCAAGCTAGCCACCCGACAAAGACAAGCGGTGGAATTGGTGTATCTGGCCGGCTTGCCCCCGGACGAAGCCGCCCGTCGACTAGGCTGCTCCCTCAAGACCATTCACACCCATTTGTACCAGGCGCGTCGAAAACTGCGAGGCCTCGCACACCTGTCGGAGTGAAGGGGCACTCGCCGAACACGCAGCAACCCCAGTCAGAGCTACTCGCACCCGTAACCGACAGACCACGCAGAAACAATCACAGAATCACCGGAATCCTTTTCATTCGACGGCGAGCGACCTCATTCAGACGGTGAAAGGTCAAACATCTGAACCAAGCAGTCGTTCCACGACGCGGCGATGATGGTCAATTAGGGAACATAGGGTGTGACCTGCCTGTTGACGTCCTTCTCGATCCGCGTGAGGATATCTTTGGTACCGCCGCCAATCATCGCCAGGATCTGTTCGCCCGACACGTCTGAAAAGAGTGTAAAAAATCGCAAGAATTCTCTAAATCAATCGGCGAGATATCTCATTGAGAGAGTGAAGGGCCAGGCGGCTGGCCCGAACAGTCGATCCGCGGCATAGCATTGACGGCCAGTGTGGGGGGTATAGGGCGGACAGATGAAATGCAGGACGGCTAGACAGCTGATCTCCTTGTACATGGCTCCTGACGAGTCATGGCTCAGTCAGACCCAGCGCCAGGCCCTGGAGACGCATTTGGCGCAGTGTGAAGCGTGCCGCCTGGAACATCGGGAGAGTCGAGAGGCGGTCCGTCTGCTCCAAGAGCATTGGCCCATCAGCGCCGATACGGCAGCGCTTCTTGAGCAGCGCCCGGAACCGTACATATCTGCACCTTCGCGGAGCATCATCCCACTGCGTCGGGCCTCGCGACGCGCGGCGGTCTGGGCTGCCGCGGCCTGTTTGGTCGTGGCAGGACTCGGCCGCTGGGTTCATCTGAATCAAGGAGCCGACATGTCGGGGCAGGACTGCTCAGCGTCCCTTCCGGGCAGAAGTACACCGCTCGTGGTCGAGTCGGCCGACGGGGGGCGTATCCTCCCAGAGAGCATTGTCCACACCTCGCTTCGCGAAGTGAAGCGACTGGTTCTCAACGGAAGGCACGAGATTGTGATGAACGGCTGGACCAGCCTGGCGATCCATCCACTGGCCGAGAGAGATAGAGCAGGGTGCCGAGTGGATCTGGCTCTGGGCGAGATCTGCGTGCACGTTGCACATGACGGCGGTCCCTTCGTTGTCCAGACGTCTCACGGTCGAGCTGTAATCACGGGCACGACCTTCGGCGTGAAGACCAGCGAGACCAGGACAACACTCGTAGTCGCAGAAGGCAGCGTTCGTTTCGAGTCCGAAGCAGGTGCGGTTCGCGTTATAGCCGGGCAATCGTCAGAGATCGTGACGAGCCGGGCAGCACCAAGTCCTCCCATTCTTTGCGATAGCGTTGCCTTGACAGCCTGGGCGTTTCCGGCCGGTCAGGAAGAACACGTTCCCGAGAGGATGCGAGCCGATGCCCCCCTCTTGGACGATGTGCTGACGACCCCATCGCCGTGGGCAGAAGTCCGGATCGACCCGGATAGAATCGACTATATCCGGTGGATCGAAGAGAAGCGCGACTGGTTCCGACAACAATTCCCCTCGATCTTCGAACTCAAGAAGGCGCTGAACAGGGACGGGATCGAGGTTGACTACCCTGAACTGCTGATGCACTCGCAAGGCATCTGGAGGTTCGCCTATCCACAGGCCGAGTTGGGCCGGCAGATAGCGCCAGACCCCAACGATCTTCTCCGCGTTGCCGCTCACTATGACCGGGACGAATCATGGCTCAGACAGCAGTCCTTCTCGCCTATACAAGCCACTGGCCGGGCGCGACAAGCAACGGGGGCGGACGCCTTCGAACGCTGGGCGGACAGCGTAGCAGCCTACGCGAGTACGTGTTCGACGAAAGACGAACCCAGCGTGCTTCTCGATACCGTGAATGCCTCGCTGTACCTGATCAACACAAGGACATTGGCGCTTCTGGAGATCCGCCGAGAGCGTGACACCATCTCTCCTCAGGATAGAAACGAAGTCCTGGGCTTGCTCGTAGATGAGATTCATATCCTCAAGAAATGTGTGAACTGGTCGCAGGAGATGAGCCTGAGAGGGTCAGGTGCGGACTCGTGCGAATATTCCGACAAGCTCCAGAACCTCACCGGCAAGATCAGAAAGGTCGGCGAGTTAGAGAAGAAGCTGAGAAGCCATGGGAAACCCATCAGCCAGTGATATCCTGTTGAAAGCCCTGGGCGTGCTGCTCTTGACGGCAGCTGTGCTCAAAGGCCATGAGTTATTAACGGTGCCGATGGCGAACAACGACCTCTGGTCCTGGCGGCCGTTCCTGATCTTCCAAGTCGAGTTCGAGCTGGCGTGGGGGCTCTGGCTGGTCTCCGGCCTGTTCAAACGCCTGGCCTGGCTGGCCGGCGTGCTCTGCTTCGCCCTGTTCTGTTGCATCACCCTGTACAAGGGCCTGACCGGCGCCGCCTCCTGCGGTGGCTTCGGAACCGTCCACGTCAGTCCCTGGGTTACCCTGTTGACGATCGACCTGCCCGCAGTAGTAGCCCTGGGCCTGTTCCGCCCACGTACGCCCTTCGCCCCGCTTCTGTCCTTCCTGCGCGGCCTGCCCGAGATCGTAACCGGTCGCTGGGATGCGAATCGCAGCGCGGTCGGGGACCTCGCCGGGCCCCTGCCCTCACTAAGACGATTCGCCGCCACAGCGTTTCTCGGCTTGCTCGTGCTGACCACTACCACTCCGATCCTGGCCCTGAACGAACCAGCGGTAGTGACCTCCACCTACGAGGTTCTCGAACCTGAAACCTGGGTCGGCAAGAAACTGCCCATCCTCGAACACATCGACATCGCCGACCAACTGAGAACGGGCACCTGGCTGATCCTGTTCTACCACCACGATTGCCCCGATTGCCGAAAGGCCATTCCCAAGTACGAGCAAATGGCCCGCGATTTGGAGGGCACCAAGGATCTCCTACAAATTGCCCTGATCGAAGTGCCCCCCTACGGCCAGGATCCCGCAAGCGGGGACAGTCCTTGCACGCTTGGCCGTCTAGCCGACGTCAAAGAATGGTTCGTCACCACTCCAGCTACGACACTCCTAGCAGAGGCCAACGTGAAGGCCGCTTGGGAACCTGGAGCCCCAGACCTCGCTACCGTTCTGAGCAGAATTGCAGGGAACGCCCCCACACAATCCGAACTGTGGGATCAACATCAATGGGAGATTCTGCGACACGCCAAAGGAGGTGAGTGCCATGTTGATCAGCCGGCTCGATGATTGGTAACTATACGGTGAAGTAACAGGAGAATATAACTAAACGAGACTGATGGAGAAAGGAGTGTCAACCAGATGAGTTGGAGAAGAAAGGTAGGACTGCACGTGCTAGGGGCGATTTCGATGATCTGCTTGGGGATTCTCATGGTCCCTGGAGTGGCTGAAGGGGAAATCGTATGCGTCTCTGCGACATCTGGATGTTCTAACACCGGTGGCGATAATTGTCTCGATTGGGTGTGCTACTGCATGACCGTTCCGACGACCCTGCCGGATGAGGGAGGGTGTGGCGGTGAGCACTATGAAAGAATAACACAAGGCTGTGGGGCATGCGCAACCAAGATAGGCGACCTTGCCTGTGGATTCAGATGCGGGGCCCCCAAAGCGGTTCCGAGTGGAGCCTGTTGGTAGTAGGAGCATGACGCCAGAGAGCCAGGTCTTTGGCTCTCTGGCATCACGATCATCTGTCGGGGGAATGTAGATAGAGGATTGACCATTATGAGAAAGAAAGATGTAGGAACTGTCTGGTCAGTCACGAGGCATAGGGGCTTATTGGTCTGCGCTGTCTTCTTGATGCAATCGATTCCCTGCAACGCGGATAGTCTCGATCTGCGGCTTAAGGCGCTCCGTGAACAGTACCAGGCCGTTTCTTCCGTTCGATTTGAAGCGGACATGGACACAGTGTTTCTCAGTTCGAATAGATCCCTGTTCACAACCTATGGGTACTGGGGTCAAGGGGAGAGGTACAGGACAGACTTGTTTGCCACCAACGAGAGTCACACCAAACGAAAGGAAATGATAAGCATCGCCTACAATGGTGAGAGGTTTCAGCGTCTTGACCTTAAGGATTCATTCTTGAACTACTGCAGAGGCGACAGGAGTGTCACACCTTCACTGTCGCCTAATCCAGCGCTTTCTCCCGTGCGATTTCTCCTCCCATATGTCGCCAATGCGGAAGAAGACGGTGTGCATTTGAGATTCAAGGATCTCTCCAGCGACGAGCTATGGAGCAAAGCTGCGGCCCACACTCGAGTAGTCCAAGGTGCCGATGCTGGGGGACCAATGGTGGTTGAGTTTCTTGGCCAGAATGGAGGTGATGTCTGCTATGAGGTGCGGTTTGGTGACCATCCAAATCATATGCCAACCCAGGTTATCGAGCTCTCAGAGATAGGGAAGGCCATAGTCAAGATCGGTGAGTATTACCCCGTTGAGTTGAATGGGAAGATGACCTACTGGCCACAGTCGATTACGACCGACATCGTCGTTTCCGGCGTACCTGGAGCACACGCACAGGTCACTGTGAAGCCCATGGAATTCAACGAGGAGCCACCGCCGGGAGTGTTTGATCTGGATTTCACACGTGCTAGCCTGGTTTGGGACGACGATCTTAAGGTCGCAGTGAAGCATCCGAGCGGTGACGTTCCCCTTCTCGGTATGCGCGACCCTCACCGCAACTCGGAGTCTGGGGTACCGTCACACGCCACAAATCACTCCCAAGATATCAGAACCGGCGCTGCGATTTCTCACAGTCCAGTCCGAGACGAATCGAAGCCACGCGAGAATGAAGGTGATGTGTCGGCATCTCGCGCCTTATCCAATGCGACCAGGCCGAGCAGACGAGGATGGGTCTACCCCATTCTGATGATGCTGCTTTCTGGGATTACCCTCTTCTATCTCTGGCATCGCAACCACACCCCAGAGAAGGGTGCATCGAGAAGCTACCAGGCACTTGATGAGCAAGTGGGCTAGTGGCGTGCCGCGAGCAATGATATGGAGACGAAGATGGCTAGAACTAAGAAGACACTTGAGTGTATTGTTGTCGGCGTCTGCTTAGGCGCCCTAATCCTGGGAGCGGCGATGTTGACGCGGTCCGCATCGTCTGGGGCCACGGAATCGCCGATGCTGTTCAAAACGGAGCACGACTGCGGACCTGTGTTCCCCAAACAGAAGATCACACACACGTTCCAAATGGTAAACCCATTCGATGAGGCCCTCCAGGTTGAGCGATTGAAGCGAAGTTGCGGCTGCGCTACTGCAGAGCTTGGAACAGCAGAGATCCCGCCACGTGAGACGACTACATTGAACATGGTTGTCGACGTACCTGATGATGCCGGTGAGGCGAAATTCTCCACACTCGTAATTGCACAAGGAAAGAGAACAGGGAGGGGGGCCCATTTCGACTTTCTTATGCAAGCGCAGTCTGCAACGGTGATTGAGATTCAAGATGGCATGCCATTCATCCAGATGGGACAGTTGGAGTGTGAACGCATTCCGGTCACACAGGCATTCCGCGTTAGACGAGGAAGCCATCCGATGCAGTGGGATACCCTGCAGTGCCACTGCAGCAGTGATTGCATCGATGTCCACTTGCGCAGGCTCGATCTGAAAGAATGGCTTCTCGAGTTGACGTTAAAGGATGTTGGCAGCCTTGGCCACATTCGAGAGTCGTTGGAGTTCTGTTTCTTCGACGGACAAGAATCGCTTCCTTATCGGCTAACCCGACGTGTAGAAGCGGAGCTATTGGGCCCCATCCAGGCAAAGCCACACTCGCTTCTATTTGGCGCTATGCCTATAGGCGAAGAGATCAAGAAAACGATAAGGCTAACGAACACGTTCGACGAAGACAATGTATCGATCAGTATCATTTCGGTGGAACCGTCCGATCCAGATTGCATCAAAGTAGAGCCCCAAAAGTTGAACACTGGAGAAGAGGTGATTCTCGTTACCTTTGTAGCTGGCAACAAAGGACGATATGGAGGTTCCATTGCAATCGAGGCCAGGGCCGATAGAGACTATGAGCTGAATGTGCCCTATGGTGCATGTGTCGTTGATTGAGTGGGAGGATTGAACCCTATTGCGGAGGGCTATACTGCTCCCCTTTAAGCGGCTAACGGAATTGGGTAGTATTCGTTCCCGAAGTCACTTGATAGGAGCAGCTGATGAAACGACGTCAATGGACATCC
>JANQFY010000207.1 GCA_028277585.1 Sedimentisphaerales bacterium | reverse complement strand
CATGATGGATGACGGGACGGCCGGCGACGCCATACCGGGGGACAACATCTACACGGCGATCATACCGGCCCAACCCAACCGCACATTGGTTCGCTATCGTTTTCAGGCGATGGATGTGATGGGGGCCGCCGTCCGGGCGCCATATCCCGACGATCCATCCTTGAATTTCGCGTACTACGTCTATGACGGCGTGCCGGACTACGAAGGGTTCTCGGCCGAGATGTTGCAGGCGCTGCCCGTCCATCATCTTCTGACCCGCGCCGAGGACATGCAAGAAGCCCTGGGGTATGGCGGAAGCCAGATCCCCCAGTTCGGCGTCGGCGGGGCGAATCCGGCCCGGTTCGTATACAACTGGTACGGGACGTTTGTCTATGAAGGGGTGGTCTACGACAACATCCGCTATCGCCTGCGCGGCGCCAACGGTCGCTACCTGGGAGGCAACACCAAGCGGAGCATGCGCTTTCGCTTCAACCGGGGGCACTACTTCCAGGCCAGAGATGATCAGGGTGAGCCCTATGCTACCAAGTGGCGCACCCTGACGACTGCCAAAGGCTTCGACAACCGGCGGACGCTGACCTATGCGCTCAACGAGCACGTCAACTTCTATCTGTTCAACAAGATGGGCGTGCCGGCGCCGTATTCATACTACTTCCATTTCCGCGTCGTCGATGGGGTCGAGGAGGACCCCGATCCCTGGCATGGCGATTTCTGGGGCCTGGGATTCGCCCAGGAGACCTACGATGTCCGTTTCCTGGAAGCGCACGGTCTGGAGAAGGGCAACCTGTACAAGCTCATCAATTCGACCACCGACGCGAAAGACCAGCAGCGCTACCAGGCGCGTGACGCGGTGATCGACGGTTCCGATCACGACACGATCGAACATGAGTTGACCGGATACAGCACGCCCGATTTCATACGCGATCACGTCCGACTCGACAAATGGTACGCCTATCACGCCTTGGCGCAAGCCATTCGCCATTACGACTACTGGCCCAGCGCCAACAAGAATGCGACGTGGTATTTCGAACCGGTCTACGCACCTGAGAACGGCTTTCTCGGCCGGATGTGGACGTTGCCCTGGGACACGGACGCTTCCTGGGGGCCGAGCTGGAACGCCGGGTACGATGTTGTTTACAACAGCATCTTCCTGGCCGGCGGGGGCGGTTCGGACAGCGGGTCCAATCCGTCGCTGCAGCCGGATTATTTCAACGCCGTTCGCGAGGTGCGCGATCTGCTCTGGCAACCTGACCAGATCGGGCCGTTGCTCGATGAGTTCGCCGCGCCGATTATGGAATTCGTCGAAGCCGACCGGCGGAGATGGCTGAACGCCCCGTCGGATGCCGGCAACTACAACGGACTCAGCGGTGCCGGGAAGAATGGTCTGGCCGCCCTGGTTCAAGACATGAAGAACTTTGCCTTTGAAAGTGGTAGTTGGCCCGGCGGCAGCGTCGGACCGGGGGGAGGGGCGGCGTTTCTCGACCGCCTGGCGGGCGATTCCGAAGGGCGTCTGATCCCTGATCGACCCGTGATCGCCTATACGGGCGAGCCGAACCATCCCGCCAATGCGTTGCATTTCGTGACTTCGCCCTTCAGGGATCCCCAGGGGGATCAGACCTTCGGTGCATTGCGGTGGCGCATCGCCGAGGTGGCGCCTGATGCTCAGGTGACGATGCCGGATGATCAGGAGCGATTCGTCTTGATTGCGGATGGATCGAACTGGCGCTACTCCAAGGGTTCGGAGGAACCGCCGGCCGCGTGGCGCGATCTTGCCTTTGACGATTCGCAGTGGCTGACAGGCCGGACGCCATTGGGGTATGGAGAGGGTTTTCTCGAAACGACTCTGGAGGATATGCGCGGTGCTTACACCACCATCTATTTGCGGCGGACCTTCGATGTCTCCGATTTGGAGGCCTTCGACACGCTGACGCTCGACGTGATGTACGATGATGGTGTCAACGTATGGATCAATGGCGAACTGGTGGTTCAGGACAACGTCTCGTCTTCTGGATTGCCTCACGACGGGACCGCGCAGAGCGCGCTGGAGAACATCTTCTTTGTCTCGCACACGGTGGCCAGTCCCGGTGACTATCTGGTGGAGGGGAGCAACATCATCGCCGTCCAGGTGGCTAACGCCTCACTCAGCGGCAGTTCCGATTGTTTCATTGACGTGCGATTGACCGGCCGAGCGGGATCGACGAGCGGTTCTGAGCCGACCGATCCCCAGGGGCCGGGACGGGGCAAGTACGAGATCGAGCCGGTCTGGGACAGCGGAGAACTGATGGCCTTCGAGCCGACGGCGACGATCCCCGCCAGCGTCGTTGACGCCGGACACACCTACCGGGTGCGATGTCGGATGAAAGACAACACGGGGCGTTGGAGTCATTGGTCGGCTCCCGTTCAGTTCGAAGCGAGCAAACCGTTGGCAACGGGGATCATTCGAGACCTGCGTATCACTGAGTTGATGTACAATCCCGCCGCTGACGAGGGAGATAGCGCCTTCGACAATGATGATTTTGAGTTCATTGAGCTGAAGAACACGGGCGACGAGACCCTGGACCTGTCACACGTGGCTCTGGTGGATGGCGTGACCTTCGAGTTCGGCAACGGAGAGATCCTTAGCTTGGCGCCGGACGAGTTCGTGCTTGTCGTTCGCGACCAAGAGGCGTTCGCCCATCGCTATGGACACGAACTCGATGCGATGATCGCGGGCCAGTACACCGGCAGACTGGCCAACGGCGGGGAGACCATCAAGCTTCTTGACTACTGGAGCGGAACGATCGCCGAGTTCGAATACGGCGACGACGGCGCTTGGCCCGAGCAGGCGGACGGAGAAGGCTATTCACTCGTTCCGCTGAGCCACTCACCAGCCGGGGCTCTCAGCGATCCGATCAACTGGCGAGCGAGTATCGACATCGGTGGATCACCGGGCCGCGACGATTGACCTTGGTCTCGACGGCATGCGTGACAGTGGGCATGAAGGCTCCACGTCCTGTCTCACCTCTTTCTGAACGAATTGAGGAAGCGTTGTCGATCTGTTGCGTCACGACTTCATGTGGACTATAACGGTGCCTGTATGCCCGGCCGCTCAGATGTGTGCCGGCCGGGCAAGCCCAGAATTGAGGTCGTCTGTGATGAGAGGGTCGAATCGTGGCGTTGACAAGAAGGCAATTCATGCGGACAGTCCTGGCGGGTACGGCCGCGGCGCTGGCGCCGGCGCGCTGGCTCTCCGCGAACCAGACGAGTCGGCCGAATATCGTTGTCATTATGGCCGACGATATGGGCTTCTCCGATGCGGGCTGCTATGGCGGCGAGATTCGCACGCCGAATCTTGACCGGCTGGCGGCCGGCGGCCTGCGGTTCACCCAGTTCTACAATTGTGCCCGTTGTTGTCCGACCCGGGCGAGCCTGATGACGGGGCAGTACCCGCACGCAGTCGGCCTGGCGCGGAACGGGCGCAGTCTGACGCGAAACGGTTTGACGATCGCCGAGGCGTTGAAGAATGTTGGGTACGACACCGCCATGGTTGGCAAGTGGCACCTCTCGAAGACCCCTGTGCTGGCCGACAAGAAGTTGCACCAGAACTGGCTGGATCATCAGCACGATCCAGACCGGCCATTCGGGCCACTGGAGACGTACCCCGTCAACCGGGGCTTCGACAAGCATTACGGCGTCATCTGGGGCGTGATCGATTTCTTCGACCCATTCTCGCTGGTGGAAGGGACCGAGCCGGTCCGAACGCCTCCGGATGACTACTATTTCACGGACGCCATCACCGACAAGGCGGTCGAATATGTGGAGGACTGCGGCCGCTCGGATAAGCCGTTTTTCTTGTACTTGTCGCATTGCGCCCCACACTGGCCGCTTCACGCCCGCCAAGAGGACATCGCCAGGTACGAGGACGTTTACGCCGGGGGGTGGGAGAAACTGCGGGAGGACCGCTTCCAGCGGCAGTTGGAGATGGGCCTATTCGAGAAGGAGAACACACCCTTGCCGGCTATCCAAGATCGGGGCATGGAATGGGATGATCTGTCGGATCAGGAGAAGGCCTACGAGGCCAGAAAGATGGCTGTCCACGCCGCGATGGTCGATCGGGTGGATCAGAGCATCGGGCGACTGATCGAAACCCTGCAGAAGACGGACCAGTGGGACAACACGGTGATTCTCTTCCTCTCGGACAACGGGGCCTCGCCGGAGGTGCCGCAGCGGCCGGGCTACGATCGTACGGGCCAGACCAGGGACGGCCGTGTGGTGAAGTACAAGGATATTCCACTTCATGAGCTAGGCTCGCAACTCAGCTACACGGGGATTGGCGCCCCCTGGGCCAGCGCCGCCAACACGCCGTTTCGATACTGGAAGCAGGAGTCGTTCGAGGGAGGGTGTCACACGCCCCTGATTGTCCACTGGCCCCGGGGAATGAAGACCAAGCCTGGCGCGATCTGCCATGAGATGAGCCACGTCATCGATGTTCTGCCGACGTGTTTGGATTTGGCAGGAGCGTCGTATCCCAGCAGGTATGCCGGTCAGGAACTAACACCGATGGATGGCAAGAGTCTGGCGCCAATATTCGCGGGCCGGCCGAGGAACGGACATGAAACGCTTTGCTTCGAGCACGTCAAGGGCCGGGCGATTCGCCAGGGTGATTGGAAGCTGGTGGCCTTCAGCCGGGCGCCCGAGAAATGGGAGTTGTACAACCTGGCTCAGGACCAGACCGAGACGCGCGATCTGGCCGATCGGTATCCGGAGCGTGTCGAGGCGATGAAGACCGAGTGGCGGGCGTGGGCTCGGCGCATGGGCTTGGAAGCGTCATGATGCGCCGATTCTAAGGACTCTGGACCGATCCGTTGGAATTGTGGTTCACGCCGCAGATGAGGAATGCATTGGGATCGGTCCCCCAGACGAGCGCGGGATACATGTCCACATCGGGATCCATGTACCAGACGCCATTGGGGTCGTAGGGGATTGCGCCTGTAAGATCCCAGCCGGCCTCAATATAGACCGTGCGGTCCTGCATCTGGCCGTTGCTTAGGCCCCAGCCTTTGGCGCTCAAGCTCAGACCGGTTGTATCGGTATCCCAAAACGACCCTTCCACTTCAGAGGGATACTCTTGACTGTCCTGACCTACGAGACCGCCCACATCCTGAGATCCGATCACCTCCCCGGCGGCGAAACACCGCGATATTGTCCCCCCTTTGTTCGAACCGACGAGTCCACCGCCTCGTGACTCCTCGCAAATTACGTCGGCTATGGCATAGCAGTCTGTAATGACACCGTTGTAGTCAATATACTCGCCCGCCACTGCCATGCGCCAGTTCCAGTGCTCCCCAACCAGTCCCCCTACGCCTGAACTGCCGAATACGTCGCCCTCGGCCCAGCTTCTTTGGATCGTGCCGGCATTGAGCCCGACGAGTCCACCGCCTGCCCACCAAACCGACACTGAGGTGCACGCATAGCATTCGGAGATCACGGTATCGAGGCTCGTCAATCCCACCAAGCCCCCGGTCTGTTGGTTTCCTACCACAACCGGCCCGGTGGCATAGCAGCGTTCGATACGGCTCTCGAAACAGTGACCAACCAATCCACCAACAAAACTCTCGCCTGTGACACGACCGCTGGCGCAGCAATCGGAAACGGTATTGAATAGGCTGGCTCCCACCAGGCCGCCCAGACGCATGACTCCCGCGAGCGGCTCCTCAGGCGACTCCTCGTTAGTCCCGATGACATCGCCACGAGCCAAACTGGACAATATGCGGCCGTGACGAGATTCGCCTACCAAGCCGCCAACATGAGATTCTCCGGAGACCTGCCCCGTAGCCTGGCAGTGTATGATATCCCCAGAATCGGATCCGGCAAGCCCTCCGACGTAGTGACGTCCAGAAACCCGACCTGTCGCCCGGCAGTGTGAGATCATCCCGTTATTGGAGCCAAGCAGCCCTCCCATGTACGAGTGAAGAGAATTGTCCGCTCGCTCCGCTTCGACGAACAGACGCTTCGGAGCGGGGACCACCTCACAATCCGTCGAACAGTGTGAGATGATCGGGGGAGGGCTGAGCACCCCATTGACATAGCGTCTTCGGGCCGAGCCCGCCAGGCCGCCCGCGATGCCGTCGGCGCAGATCCGCCCGCCCTTGATGTGACATTCGGTAATGAGCCCCTGTTTGACGATACCGGCGAGAACCCCTGTTGACCCCATACGTTGCCGGCAGGTCGGTGATGGATGCAGGTTGGGATCGAGGAGCGTCAGGGCCCGGATTTCGGCACTTTCCCCATCGACGAGCCTGAAGAGGCCCAGACCTCTCACCCAGCCCTGCGCCGGATCTTCATCGCCCCGGACTTCATAGGTGAAGTTGGCTATCGAATGGCCCTGACCGTCGAAGACGCCGCTGAAGGGCGCCTCGAGCCGTTCGTTTGGGTCCTGCGCCGGTCGATAGCGTCCGATCAGGTTGAACTGATCTGGTGCATAGGCGGCCAAGTCGATGTCGGCCATGAGTTTGAAGTGCTTGTCCCAATCCTCCGGATTCAGGCCGATCTCGTTCATCTCGGCGGCCGTGTAGATCAGGTAGGGATCCATGCGTGTGCCCGTGCCCCCTCCATAGGCCCAAAGACCCTGGCAGGGCAGCAACGCACAAAGGATGATGACGGCGTGGAGACGCTTGGCTTGAGCTTTCATGGCATTCTCCCTTGGTTGCCGAATACGCGCTTCAGTGACTTTGTCTGTCCGTTGCTCTGCTCAGTCACAATTATCTGTCCAGATTGACGGGGCGACGTTACAGTTACAGTCTGGAACTTTGGCTTATTTTGTTCTCTCGAGGAAGGCATGCAGACATGGTGAATCGCCGGGATTTTCTCGGAAAGATCGGGGCAGGGGTGGTCGGTTTGACGGCGTTGGGATGGATGAAGGACGTCCAGGCTGCTGCAGGGAGCCGTCCGAACATTGTCATCGTTATTGGCGATGACATGACCTGGCGGGATTGCGAACCCTACGGCAACGCGGAAGTCAAGACGCCCCATATGGCGCGGCTGGCTCGGGAGGGGATGTGCCTTGATGCGATGTTCACTGCGACGGCGATGTGCGCCCCGACACGCCAGCAATTCTATACGGGCCTGTATCCCGTGCGGAACGGCGCGTTTCCCAATCACAGTTGGGTCTACGACGGTGTGAAGTCCCTGCCGCATCACTTCCGGAGGCTCGGGTACCGCGTGGGCATTGCGGGCAAGACCCATTTCGGACCGCGCGAGGCGTTCCCCTTTGAGACGGTCGGCAAGGGCGAACCGTCACCAACGGAGATGACGGCGCCGGCCGAGTTCATCAATCGGGACCGGAACGAGCCTTACCTACTCGTTCTTGGTTCGCGGCAGCCGCACGTGGCTTGGGACAAGGGGGACCCGGAAGCTTACGACCCCGGCAAGCTGACCATTCCTCCGTATCTGGTCGATTGCCCTGAGACGCGCGAGGCGCTGACGCAGTACTATGCCGAAATTACGTATCTCGATGCCCAGCTCGGGGCCGTACTGAAGCTGGTGGACGATTCCGGTCGAAGGGATGAGACCCTTGTGATCTTCACCAGTGAACAGGGAGCTCAGTTGCCATTCGCCAAGTGGACCTGCTACGATCAGGGGCTCAGGACCGCCTTTATCGTACGCTGGCCCGGCAAGGTCAAGCCAGGCACGCGGACGGACGCGATGACACAGTACGTTGACGTCGTTCCCACGCTCATCGAAGTGGTCGGCGGCGATCCGAGTATTGTCGATACTGGACGGCCGGACTTGCAGGGTCGGCGTGGATTCGACGGGCGCAGTTTTCTACGTGTGCTCTTCGGCCTGACGGATACGCACCGCAAGTACGTCTTCGGAGTCCACACCACACGGGGGATTGGCAAGGGCAGCGAGTGCTATCCCATTCGCTCTGTGCGATCGAGACGATACAAGTACATCCAGAATCTCAACCATGAGGCGGAGTTCGCGAACGTCGAGACAGCCAAGGTGGACGGCGTTCTCCAGGCGTGGGCTGAGAAGGGCAAGAGCGACTCCCAGGCCCGGTCACGCGAGAGATTCTACCACCAGCGTCCGTTCGAGGAGCTATACGATCTCGATAGCGATCCCTATGAACTGAACAACCTGGCTGAGGACCCGGCCTACGCCATGCAGAAGGAAACGCTCAAGCGGCAACTGCTGTTCTGGATGGATCGGCAGGGCGACGAGGGTATCGCTACGGAGATGCAGGCTAAGGAGCGGAAGGGCAAGTACCTGGCGAAACACCGCAAAGAGAACCAGTGAACGATTGCGTTTCGGAGCAACTATGAATCGACGGGACTTCTTGAGAATGTGCGGTGTCACGTTAGCGGGAGCTGCGGCTGGCTCCGCGTCAGGCCGCGCCAGCAAGCAGCGCCCCAATGTCATACTGATTATGGTCGACGATATGGGGTATTCGGATATCGGTTGTTACGGGGGCGAGATCCCCACGCCGCATATCGACCGGCTGGGCGCCAATGGGCTGCGTTTCAGTCAGTTCTATAACACCGCTCGCTGCTGCCCCACACGCGCTAGTTTGATGACTGGATTGCATCCTCACCAGACCGGTATTGGCGGGATGACCAACTCGCCCAGGAAGATCAGCGACCTCGACAAGAGCGGTTACGGCTACACGGGATTCCTCAACCGCGACTGTGTCACCATGGCCGAAGTGCTCAAAGACGCCGGCTATCACACGTACATGGCCGGCAAGTGGCACCTGGGTTATCACGACAAAGACCGCTGGCCCCTCCAGCGCGGGTTCGAGCGGTTCTACGGCACGATCTCCGGCGCGTGCAGCTATTTCTGGCCTCACGGCGATCGAAGCATTACCCACGACAACACACCTGTCACCATCGAAAGGGATTCGGACTACTACACCACGGATGCCTTCACCGATCACGCAATTCGGTTCGTCGAAGAGCAGAAGGACGAGAAGCCCTTCTTCCTCTACCTGGCCTACAACGCCCCGCATTGGCCGCTGCATGCCAAGGAGGAAGACATTCAGAAGTTTGTTGGCAAGTACACCGAAGGTTGGGACGAGTTGCGTCGGCAGAGGTTCCGGCGTATGGTCCGGATGGGACTGATGGATTCTCGGTGGGGGCTCTCGCCCCGTGACGACGGGGCCCGCGCCTGGGACGAGCTGACCGCCAAGCAGAAGAGGCAGCTCGATTACCGCATGGCCGTCTATGCTGCTCAGATCCACTGCGCTGACTACAACATCTGCAGACTTGTCGAGATGTTGAAGACGCGCGACCAGCTAGACAATACGCTAATCCTGTTCCTCTCGGACAACGGCGGTTGCGCCGAGCCCTACAAGGACTTGGGCGGCGGCAAGTTCTCCGACATCAACAATCCAGAGAAAGGCGGCGCCATCTCCTACGGCCAGGGTTGGGCCAATGCTTCGAACACGCCGTTCCGGCGCTTCAAGGTCTGGGTCCACGAAGGAGGCATTTCGACGCCCCTGATCGCTCACTGGCCGGCTGGTATCAAAGGGCAAGCCGGTCGCATCACGCATGACGTTGGTTATCTGATCGACGTCATGCCCACCGTTCTCGATGTCACCGGCGCCCGATATCCGAAGCGATACAAAGGGCGTGAGATTCACCCACTGGAGGGGCGAAGCCTCGCGCCGGCCTTTACTGACGGTCCGGTCCGGCCCCACGAATGGATGTTCTGGGAACACATGGGGCACTGCGCGGTCCGCCATGGCAAATGGAAGGCCCTGAAGGAACTCCAGGAAGACACCTGGGAGCTCTACGACCTGGAGGCCGACCGCTGTGAGCTGACCGACCTGGCTCAGGGCCATCCCGCTTTGGTCCACGAGATGGCGCGTCAATGGCAGGCGTGGGCCGAACGATGTCATGTTCTGCCCAAACGCTGGGTCAAGAAAGACGCAGGTCGTAGCGGGAGTCACTAGGAAGCGACGTTCGTTCGCGGAGTCTGAGAGAAGGAGCACACCAATGATGCATCGTCGGCAGTTTCTCAAACGGGCCAGCGCCGGCTTGGGCGCGCTCATGGTTCCGGGCATGACACGCCGGGTGCGCGGCGCTCGCGTGAACCGCCCTAACATCGTCATGGTCGTTGGTGACGACATGACCTGGCGGGATTGTGAACCCTATGGCAATGTAGAGGTCAAGACCCCCAACATGGCGCGGTTGGCTCGGGAGGGCATCTGCCTCGACGCGATGTTTACCGCAACGGCGATGTGCGCCCCGACGCGTCAGCAACTCTATACGGGCATGTTCCCGATACGAAGCGGCGCGTATCCGAACCACAGCAAGGTCTACCCCGGCGTCAAGAGCCTCGCGCATTACCTCAAGGACCTTGGGTACCGCGTCGCTTTGACCGGCAAGACGCACTTCGGGCCGCCCGAGTCGTTTCCGTTCGAGCGGCTCACGGGGCGTGAGCACGACGGCGGCAAGGGCAAAGATCTGGTCTTCGACGCGGCCGAGGCGTTTGTACGCCGGGATGCGGATCAGCCGTACTGTCTGGTGGTTGCTTCCAATCAGCCGCACACGCCCTGGAACCGAGGGGATGCAGCCGCCTATGACGCTGAGACGCTGACTGTTCCTCCTTATTGGGTCGATTGTCCTGAGACGCGGCGCGAGATGACCAAGTACTATGCCGAGATCACCTATCTCGACGCTCAGTTGGGCAAATGCATGCAGATTGTCGAGCGGTCCGGCCAAGCGGATAACACCATGGTTGTCTTCACGAGCGAGCAAGGCGCGTCGCTACCGTCGGGCGGTAAGTGGACGTGTTACGATACGGGTTTGAAGACTGCGTTCATCGTGCGCTGGCCCGCGAAGGTCAAAGCCGGAACGCGTTCCGACGCGATGACTCAGTACGTGGACGTGGCGCCGACCCTGATCGAAGTGGCTGGCGGCATGCCTGATCAGATCGAGACAGGCCGCCCCGACGCCCACGGCGGGAAGGGGTTCGATGGTCGGAGTCTTCTGGGCGTCTTGTTGGGCAAGGCGAAGAAGCATCGTGAATACGTCTACGGCGCCCATACCACGCGAGGCATCATCCGCGGCTCAGCATGCTACCCCGTTCGCTCGGTTCGGTCGAATCGTTTCAAGTACATCTGGAATCCCAACCACAAATCCGCTTTCTACAACGTCGCGTCGACCGGATCGAAGTCCATGTGGTCCGTCTGGGCGGAGTATGGCGCCGACGATGCGCGAGCCGCGTTCTTGACCCATCGCTATCGGCATCGGCCTGAAGAAGAACTGTACGATATCCAGAAAGACCCCCACGAGTTGAGTAACCTGGCGGACAAAGCGGAATACGCCCCCGTCAAGGCGCAACTCAGAGCCGAACTGGACCGATGGATGCGCCAGCAGGGTGACGAGGGTGTCACCACCGAATTGCGCGCGATCGAGCGTCAGGGGCGCAATCGCAAGTGGACGGCGTACAATCCCAATCGCCCGTAGAGAAACCCTCATGTTCACCGGAGAGTGAAGCTTATGCGAAGACTGTTCACGACGATCTTGATCCTGTGCCTTTTCACTGCGTTGGCGGAGGCGAAGAACCCGCTGTTCTTCGGCGCCGATCCCTCGGGCCGCGTCTGGCCTGACGGGAAGATGTGGATCTATCCCACGACCGACAAAGCCGATTGGGACGAGCAGTTCGATTGGCACGCCTGGTCGTCAGAGGACCTGGTCAATTGGACCGACCACGGGGTCATCTTCGATTTGCGTGATTCGGGCTGGGCCAAGGGGCATGCCTGGGCGCCTGACATTCTCTACAAGGACGGCACGTACTACTTCTACTACTACGCCCAGCAGGGCGATCCGGGACGCGGGGTGGGCGTCGCAACCAGCGACAAACCCGAAGGTCCGTTCACCGAGGCGCTGGGCCATCGTCTGATCGAAGGGCACGATCCCGGACTGTTCATGGACGACGATGGCCAAGCCTACATCTATCTGCAGAATACGGTGACGCTGCTGGGCGACGACATGATCAGCCTCAAGGGCGAGACCATGACGCTGCAGTTGGACCGTTCGCCCAGCAAGAAATACGAGGCGGCCTATGTCTTCAAACGCAACGGGATCTACTACTACACCATCGCTGACGGTTTCAATCATCTGATCTACTATACCGGCGACAGCCCCACCGGGCCCTTCACCTATCGGGGCGAGCTGATGGATAAGTATGGGGGCAACAACCATCACTCGATCCTCGAATACCAGGGCAAGTGGATCATTTGGTACCACGGCTGGGTGCCGGGCCGGCACCGCATGGTGCGGGGCGAGTACGTGCATTTCAGTGATGATGGAACGATTCCCAAGATTACCATCACCGACCAGGGCGTTGGTCCCGTGGCAACCTACGACGGCGGGTACCTATTCGCCCATATGACGAAGCAGGACTATGGACGCCTGTACTACTCGATCAGCCAGGACGGGTTGCATTGGACGCCACTGAACGGCGGCAAACGGGTGAATGAGGACTATAGGGGCCATCCCGATATCACCCAGGGACATGATGGACGCTACTACATGACGGGTGGCTCGGATGCGATCATGCTGTGGGTCTCAGAGGACCTGCTGAAGTGGTCGAAGTTCAAGGAGATCGCGCCGGACGTTTACAAGATGACGTATCTCAAACCGAAGGAGAAGACGTACGGCGCCGCTAAGATCTACTACGACGAGGCGACGCAACAGTACCTGATCAGTTGGCACACATCTGAGCATGAGAAGTTGGCTGAGGAGCCTGAACACTATTGGCGGGGCCAACGAACGTGTTACGTTACGACGCGCGACTTCCGCGCTTTCACCGATCCGCATCGGTTGTTTCGGTACGACATGGCGACCATCGATGTGATCGTGCGTCGGATTCGCGATCGCTACTATGCGCTGATCAAGGATGAGCGCTGGCCCTCCTTCGATTGGACAACCGGCAAGACGATCCGCCTGGCTTCGGCGCCTACGTTGACGGGCCCCTGGACCGAGCCGTCAGATTCGATCACGCCGAATTACCGCGAGGCGCCGACGCTCATCCCCCGGCCGGACGGGGCCGGCTGGTACCTGTACAGCGAGCAGTATCCAGGGGTCCAGTACAGTCTGGCGACTGCCCCCGAGATCAGCGGGCCGTGGTACGATGTCTATGTCAACAGCTACGATGTGCCCGACCATGCGCGGCACGGCTGTATGATCCGGATCGATCAGGCCCGCTACGACGCCCTCATGGCTGAGTATGGTGACAGCAAGTGAACCAACGCGGGCCTAGAAGTCCCTGCTTTCGCTTTCTAGGATCTGGATGAAGCGATTGGCATAGTCAACCTGCGTCTGGGACTGGTTGCACAGGACGAAAACGCGCGCGACGCGCAGCGTCTCCAGCGATAGATCGAATCGCCCCCGAACGATGGCGTAGGGACGCTCGCCAACGCCCTCGGGGGTCAATTCGAGAAAGGTCTCCGGCTTGATCCACTCAGGCAGGCGGAACGAGATCTTGACGTTCTCCTTGGTTTGCCAGGGATAGGCCTCGTCATGGATCTCGTAGTCCTGATTGAAAACGACTACGAAGAGCTTGTTCCAACTCGCCAGCAGGGCGACGTCCACGTCTTGAGGACCGTCCACCTCAGTCTCGATCGGCTCGCTGCCCAGCAGGTCCTCTCGGGTCAACTCCATGATACGCCCCCAACCCTGAATGGCGGTTCGCAATTCAGGGTACTTCTCGCCCACACTCTTGTTGAATGTGAACCAGAGAATGCCCTTGGCGCCGCGCCCGAGGTTGAGCAGGAGCTGAGCCGTCAATTCGTCGACCGTCGGGACGGGGCGCTTGGGACGTTCGGACCAGTTGGCCATCCCCTGGGTCCAGATCCAGATCGGCTTGGGCTCGGCCGCGTACTTCAGATCGCGCGTGTAGTAGGCGGTTTCCTCGAGGCGCGTCCCGTAACGCTTGGGCCATCTGCTGCTGGACGGCGCCGTGACGGAGTAGTGGTCCTGGCACGCGATGTCGGGCAGGAAGGCGTACTCGAAGAACTTCACGTTCCGACACAGCGTGATGAACGTCGGCGTCGTACTGTTGTACTTGCGGGTCATCTGAGCGGCCGTCAGCATCTTCTGGGGCGTGTAGTGCCAGTCCGGTTCGTCGTGGATCATCCAGCAATTGACGGCCGGGTGGTTACCCAGGTCGCGCAGCACGTCCACGTTGGGCAAGACGCCCGTATGAACCATCGTATGGAAGCCGTAACGGGCCGCTTCCTGCGAGTAGAACGGATCGTTCGAGTTCCCTCCCTTGACGATGGTGTCGATGTGGTGGTGACGCGTCATCGCGTACATCTCGGGCTCGGCGCCCCAGGTGCCGATGGGAAAACGGTCCGCATGGGCGTTTCGATGGGCGTAGAGCGAACGGTCTTCGCCATCGTCGCTCACATCGACTCTGACGATGATCAGCTGTCCCGCGGTGAGCGGTTCAGCCAGCCGGAGGCGGCCGATCGAACGGCCCTGTGCGGGTACGTGTTCTGTGACCCATTCGACGTTCTCTGTTGTCTTGCCGACGATCTCAGCGTTCTTCCGGTCCACTGCCCGCGTGCTTCGGTTACGGATATGGATTTCGACCTGTCTTCTATCGGGCAGTACCCGGATGAATGAAACGCAAATGGGATCCTCCTCCAAGGCGGCCTCGATGCCGCCGATGGGTCTCCAACTGCGTCCGATGAAGGCGAATTCAAAGGGCGCACCGGCGGCGAAATCCTCCGAGATGCCGGAGATCTCCAGGACGGTCATCTGGCCCGGCGCCAGATTCGAGTGATGCAATCGATCCCAGGCCAGGGAGCCACCCAGGCGGTAGAAGTCTCCCCCTTTGCGGTTGAGATACCACGATCGCAGGTGGACCGATTCGCCGGACGTGTTCTTGAGATAGAGGAAGACGAGCCCGCCGCGATTGGGTCGTTCGTTTTGGGATTCTCTGACCTTCTCTGTCTCGTAGCGAACGGGGCGGTAGTGGATATGCTCCACAGTCAGCTTAGGGCTACGGATACGGGGTCGGCGACTCGCCTGGCTCTCCTCTGCCGAGACGCTTGAGAGCCACGGGGTGTAGGAGGCGATCATCAGGAGACAAGCCAGCAGGCATTCATGGATTCGCTCGTTTGGAAGACGGTTCATTGACGATTCTCCTGAAGCACCCTTTTGTTTGTCGTGATTGAACCTCTCCATGATACCGAAACCACGTCGCCATCGCACGGGTTGTATTTGTCGGCGCAGAGGTGTCGGACCACTCTCCGGCAAGCGAGGTTGACACCATCCGCTGAGGACGGTAGCTTCGAGGCAATGATTGGTGGGAGTTGTTTGCACGATGGGGGCACCCTGAACTTCGATCTGGTGAAGGGACAAACGACGGTCACGGCTTGAGGAGAACCCAAGGATGAGTGAACGAATCGTGTTTGGCGCCACTGGGCTGAAGGTGTCACCTATCTGCTTCGGAACCTGGCAACTGAGCCCTCGCTTCTGGGGCGAACAACCCAAGACCGATGCGCTGGAGGCGATGAACGTTGCATTCGACAATGGGATCAACTTCTTCGATACCGCCGACGCTTACGGCGACGGCTACGCCGAGACGGTCGTCGGGGAGTTTCTCGCGGACAAGCCGCGCGAGCAAGTGGTCATCTGCACGAAGGTGTTCAATCATTTCAACCCCGACGGGTCGCGCTATCCCGACCTGTCGCCCGACCACGTGCGACAACGCTGTGAGTTGCAACTCCAGCGCATGGGGATCGAGACGATCGATCTGTACCTACTGCATCTGTTTGACCCATTGACACCGTTGGCGGATGTCGCAGGGGTTATGGAGGATCTCAAGCGAGAGGGTAAGATCCGAGCCTACGGCGTTAGCAACCATACGCTCGAGCAGTTGCGCGCTCAACGCCGGTTCGGGGCCTACGATGCCGTTCAGCCTCTCTACAGTCTGGTTGCCCGCGACATCGAACGCGATCTGCTGCCTTACTGCGGGGCCGAGAACATCGGTGTCATGGCCTATTCCCCCCTGCACAAAGGGTTGCTGACCGGCAAGTACACGGGCGACGAGCGTTTCACGGACTTCCGCCGGTATCTCCCGGACTTTCAGGGCGAGCGTTTCGGCCGTTATACGCAGGCCGTGCGGAGCCTCAAGCCCCTGGCGGGAAAATACGGGCTCTCGCTCTATCAGCTAATCCTGGCCGCGACGCTGATGCACCCGGCGATCCAGGTCGCGATCGTTGGGATCAAGAAGGTGGGCCAAATTCGAGAAGCCGTCGGCGCCATGGGGCAGAACATCGCGCGCGAAGATTACTTCGCAGTGCGGAAGGCTCTCGAGATTGACGGCGGCGGGCTCCAGGATGCAAGAGGCGTTCGGAAGTGATATTCCCCGAGGAGACGAACTGATGCAAAGACGCGATTTTCTCAGAGCCATCGGAGCGGGGGCGGCCTGCTGCCTGACCGGCCCGAGTCTGGCAGACAGCGCCGGCACGCAACGCAAGCCCAATGTTGTATTCATACTGGCGGACGATTTGGGGTACGCCGAGGTGGGCTGCTACGGCCAGAAGAAGATCAAGACACCGAACATCGATAGGCTGGCTGCTGAGGGGATGCGTTTCACTCAGGCGTATTCCGGTAATCCGGTCTGTGCCCCGTCGCGCTGCACACTCATGACCGGTCTGCACACGGGGCACAGTCAGGTGCGGGGTAACAAGCAGATGGGGGGTGCGGCCGGTTGGAAGTTGGGCGCTACGACCGGGGGGCAGTATCCGCTGGCGGCCGGGACGTTCACGCTGGGCACGCTCTTTCAGCAGGCTGGGTATGCCACCGGTGCTTTCGGCAAGTGGGGACTCGGACGCGTGGGGACCTCGGGCGATCCGCAGAAACAGGGCTTCGATCACTTCTTCGGATACATCTGCCAGCGCCAGGCGCATACGTACTATCCCAACCACCTCTGGAAGGATGGCGAAGTCTATCGGATCGAAGAAAATCGCGATGGCAAGGAGGAGGTCTTCTCGCACGATGTGATCTCAGAGGAAGCACTGAAGTTCATTCGGGCCAACCGCGACAAGCCCTTCTTCGTCTATGTTCCATCGACGATTCCGCACGTGGCGCTGCAGGTTCCCGAGGATGCCCTGGCGCAGTACAAGGGCAAGTGGCCCGACCCGGCTTACGACGGGAAAAAAGGCTATGTCCCTCATCCCCATCCCCGAGCCTGCTACGCCGCGATGGTCACGCGTCTGGATCACGAGGTGGGGCGGATCATGACGCTGCTGAAGGAGTTGAATCTCGACGACAACACGCTGGTCATCTTCTCCAGCGACAACGGTCCGACGTTCAACGGAGGCTCGGATTCGGAGTTCTTCGACAGCGCCGGGCCGCTCCGCGGCCTAAAGGGATCTGTCTGGGAAGGGGGAATTCGTGTCCCGTTGATTGCCCGCTGGCCCGGACGCATTGCGCCGGGAATGGTATGTGATCATGTCGCCGCCTTCTGGGACTTCCTGCCCACGTGCGCTGAACTGCTGGGCAAGGGACTCCCTGCACCAACCGACGGGATCTCTATGTTGCCCAGTCTTCTGGGCAAACCCCACGAGCAGAAGCGCCACACCCATCTTTACTGGGAACTGAACGGCCAACAGGCCGTACGCGTGGGCAAATGGAAGGCGGTGCGCCTCAAGCCCGATCGCAAGACGCAGCTTTTCGATCTCGAAGCCGATCTGAGTGAGCAGACCAACCTGGCCGATCGGTATCCGGAGGTCGTGGCGAAGGCCGAAGCGCACTTCGCCAACGGTCGGACCCCGTCGGAGGCCTTCCCGCTGCGGAGGAAGCGCCGTGCCGCTAATCGCTAGCGGTTCCCGCATCCGGAGGATCGAGTCTATCGTACCACGTGAACTTCATGACGACCGATGTCACGACCAGAACGATCACGGAAATCCACATCGTGCGCCACTGACGCACGACAAGGCAGAATGGCGCGACCATCAGTGAGAGTTGCCAGGCGATGCCGATGGCGACGTTGACCATGTCGAGGGCGAAGTTCCGATTGGGCTGAGCCGCCGGATCGTCCTTGCGCAGCTCCTCCAGGATCGGACCCCAGAATCCCCAGGGACGCACATCGCGATAGAATCGCTTCAGCACGGCCCGGTCGTCGGGCGGGGTGAGCAGACAGGCGACAATCGAAGCCAATCCCCCGACGGGAACGAGGATGAGAAAGGCGAATTGCGAGCTGACGCTGTGTCCCCAGTGCTCAGCCATGAGCGCGTTTACATGAGGGAAGGCTAGCGCCGCGGCCGCACCGGCGATCATGCCCGCGAAGTAGCCGTAGCCATTGAAGCGCCACCAATGCCATTTGAGAACATTGGGCGCGATGTAGCCGGCATAGAGCAGGCCTGTGATCCACTTCGTGGTTCGGCCGATATCTCGGATGCGCAGGGCCGCGACGACGGCAACGACAACGAGAAGCAGCGATGCGGCGTAGCCCATCAGCACGTAACGGCGGTTCGGCGCGTCGGGCCGGATGTAGCGTTTGTAGATATCGTTGACGACGTAGGCGGCGCCGGCGTTGACCGTCGAGTCGAAGGTGCTCATGAAGGCGGCCAGCAGCCCGGCCAGGAGGATGCCGGTCAGCCCGGCCGGAACGAAGCGAGCGATCACAAAGGGCAGGATTTGCTCGAAATCGACTTTGCCTCCGGCGGCAACCGTCGCGTTCAATTCGGGGGAGAAGAACGCCAGGCCCAGAACGGTGATGCCCGCGATCATCAGGGATCGCGGGGCCAGTTGCACGATGGACATCCACCAGTTCTCCAGCGCCGCTTCCCGCGCATTGCGGGTCGATAGTTGGTGCTGCATCCCGTAGCCGGCCGAAGGGCCGCCGGCACTGACGAGAATCCCGCGCAAGAGCCACATCATGACGACGCAACCGAGGAAGGCGTACCCGTCACCGTCGGCGCCATAGATCTTGTCGTTGAGCCCGGCGACATGGCCCGACCAGTCCAGGCTGAGTTTCCACTCGGGAATGAGTCGCATCCATCCGTCCGGGACGACGGAAGCGAGGGTTTCGGCGTTGACCTTGTCCATTGCCACCACGGCCAGGAAGATCGACGCGATCGTCAGCAGCGCGAACTGCACCAGGTCGGTCAGGACGACGCTGTACCAGCCTCCAAAGAGCACGTAAGCGGTCGTGATAGCCAGGATGATGATGCCGTAACACTCGGCGCTGGACAGCCCTTGCCAGGCCAGGTCCCAGGGGAAGAACACGTCGGCGAACTTGCCGATGCCTTTGAGCGCGTAGGCGACAAACCCCACCGTGACCAGGACGGCGTAGATCACGACGCTGATGTGTGAGAGTGTGCCCCCCGTGCCGGACCCGAAGCGGGTGCGCATCCATTCGGCGCCGGTCAGGGCGTTGGACTTGCGAATCCATGCGCCAAGATAGACCTGCCGGAAGATGCGGTCGAAAAGCGGCCAGATCCACGGCGCGAAGGCGGCTCGCAGCCCGTAGGTGAAGAGCATCGTTACGAACCACATCGTGCCGGTGATGTCGAACCCGCTGGCCCCGTGGGAGGTGCCGATGATCCACCAGGGCAGACTCTTGCCGCCCAGAAAGTAGGCGTTGAGGTCCTTGGACGCTCGCTTAGAAAGGAACCACCCCATGGCGATGATGGCGACGACATAGCCGGCGATGATCGCGATATCGATCGAATGGAGCGGGATGTCCATCGAGACTCCTTTCCTCAGGCGGGGCAGGACAGCAGGTGGTCGAGCAACTCCTCGAGCTTGCAGGTCGCCAGGCAGACGTACTTGTCGGCGGCGCCGTAGTAGACGAACAGGGTGTCGCCCATGACGACCTTTCCACAGGGAAAGACGCAGCCCCGGTAGTAGCCTTCGACCTCGTATTCAGCCTCCGATTGCATGATCCAGTCTGGTGTGCGGTGCAGGACCTTGCTCGGGTCCTCGAGGTCCAGCAGTACGGCGCCCAGACGATAGAGCTTGTCGGCGCCGACGGCGTGGTAGAGGGTCAACCAGCCGTGCTCGGTCTTGATCGGGGGGGTGTTCATGCCGAGCTTGTCCGCCTCCCAGTCGTACTTCCCCTTGATCAGGAGCTTGCTCTGGCGGAACCCGAGCAGGTCGTCGGCGGTCGAGATCCAGGCGGCCGCGTGTTTCGTGCCGTACTTCCTTCCCACCCATTCGAGGGGGCGGTGCATCATGACGTACTTGCCACGGATCTTTTCCGGGAAGAGCACGACGTCGCGATCATCCAATGTCGGGTCGGTAAGACGTCCGGCCCGAATGAAGGTCTTGAAGTCCTTGGTCAGCAGCAGGCCCGTGCTGGTGGCATTGTCGCGCAGGGCTTTGGGGAAGTCCGGTGAGCACGCCGGGGGGCGATACTGCTGTTCCTTGGGTAGCCAGAACTGGCCAAACGGGAAGTGACGGGCGGCATAGGTGATGTAGTAGTAGTCACCCATTTTGACCATGCGGGGGTCCTGAATCGTGCTGGCGTCGAACCCATCGACGCTCGGCGAGACCGTTGGCTCGTCCGAGACACGCTCGAAATGGTAGCCGTCATTGCTGACCGCCAGGCCGAAGTAGCATTTGTACTCGGGATGCGCCTCGGCGGCGCGGTAGAGCATCAGCACGAGTTGCTTGTCGGCGTCGTACCAGATGGCGGGATTGAAGACCGCCAGGTTCTCCCACGCGTGGGTGGGATGAGGCGACAGAATCGGGTTCCCCTTGTAGCGCTTCAGCTTCACGGGCATATCTCCATCATGGTTGTTCGGCGCGGTCCTATTCGATACCCAGTTTCTTCTGGATCTCTTCCAGGGGGACACCCTTGGTTTCCGGCATCATGAGGAGGACCCAGATCAACTGCAGGACCATCATGCCCGCATAGAACGCGAAGATATGCGCCCCGGTCTTCTCGGCGAACATCGGGAACGTCCAGGCGATCCCGGCACACATGAACCAGTGCGTAAACGAGCCCAACGCCTGTCCTTTCGCGCGCACCCGTGTGGGGAAGATCTCGCTGATGAAGACCCAGATGACGGCACCTTGGCCGAAGGCGTGGGAGGCGATGAAGAGGAGGAAGCTGGCCAACACGACGGTACCGCCCCGGTCCGTGTAGAAGGCCCAGGCGACCGTACTGAGGCTGATGATATAGCCGATCGATCCGACGAGCATGAGCCTCTTGCGCCCGAAGTGGTCAATGATCGCCATCGCCAGCATTGTGAAGACCAGGTTTGTAGCGCCGACGAGCACGCTCTGGAGGCGGGCGAAATCGGCGCTGGCCCCGGCCATTTCGAAGATCCGCGCCGAGTAGTAGAGCAGGGCGTTGATGCCCGAAAGCTGATTGAACGCGGCGATCAGGAAGGCCAGCATGATGGGTTTGAGGTACGTCCTGCAGAAGAAAGGTTCCCGGGTGGCGTGGTGTTCCAGGTCGATGGACTGCTGGATGTCGTAGATCTCCTTCTCGATGTGCTCGGCGCCAAGACGGCTCATGATAGATCGCGCCTCGTCTTCGCGCCCCTTGGTCATCAACCAGCGGGGGCTGGCGGGCGTGCCGAACAGTAGCAGGAAGAACGCGGCGGCGGGGAATGCCTCGACGCCGAACATCCAGCGCCATTCGAGATCGCCGAGCTTCAGCGTGCCGATGATATAGTTGGAGAGAAAGGCCAGCAGAATCCCCAGGACAATATTGAACTGTAACAGCGCCACCAGACGCCCGCGACTCTTGGCCGGCGAAATCTCGGCGATGTAGATGGGGCCTACCACCGAGGAGCCGCCGACGGCCAGGCCGCCGATGAATCGCGCGATAACAAACGACCACCAGTTCCAGGCCAGGCCGCTGCCGACCGCTGAGACGAAGTATAGCACCGCCAGCAGGGACAGGGTCTTGCGGCGACCAAAGGTATCCGAGGGCTTACTGCTCAGCCAGGCGCCGAGGATCGTGCCGATCAGGGCGCTCGCGGTCGTACAGCCGTGCCAGAAGCTGGGCTTGCTCACGAACTTGAGATTGCCCATGGCGGCGGCCAGCGACTCATAGGTGCCGGCGTAGAGTTCCTGCAATGTTTGTTCGGCGCCGGAGATGACGGCTGTGTCGAAACCGAACAGCAATCCTCCGAGGGCGGCCACGATGGCGCTTCTCAGCAACAGTCCCTTCTTCATGCTTTCCCTTTTCGAATGGGTTGTCGGTGGTTCAGTCATCCTTGACAGAGGCAGGTCGTGCTAGCGGTCAAGCGACCAGGCGGAATTCAACTCGTGAATTGTCAGTGAGACGAGTTTCGGCGCTTGTCCTTCGCCAAAGACGTTGAGCGAACGGTTCTCATCGGCCGGGATCACCCCGATGGGCATATACACCTTCCCGGCGTTGCCGTAGAGTTCGATTGAGGTGCGATCGACGAGGATCTCCAGATCGATCTGTCCATCTCTGGCCTTGAGCGGGCCGGTCTTGTCACGGCATGACAGCTCACCCTTGGCGACATCGTAGCCCACTTCGACGCCGCGAATCACGAAGCCAACACGCTCGGCGTTCTCCACGTTGAACGTAGCGCGGATGTGGAACAGGTCCCCCGTCAGTGACGCGAGGATGTTCTCGTTGGGTTTGAGAACCACATTGTCCCAGCGATGCTCCCGCTTGTGCAGCGTCTCGATCTCCTTTACCGGTTCGGTGAACATGCGAACGCCCTCGTCGGTGGTGCGCAGCGTCAGTTCACAGGGAAAGAGCATGCACTGGTTGAACGGCATGCCCGGCGTGGCGATGCGTCCCCAGGCAACCTGGATACGCCGCCCGTCCTCGGCCGGGATGTCGCTGTAAGTCTGGGAGGCGTAGAAGCAGTTGCCGTAGTTATTGGGGTGTTTGCCCGATTCCTTGGTGAAGGTTCTGCCGTCGAATTGCCCGATCATATAGGCGCCGTCGGCCCCGTAGAGGACCCAGCGGGTATTGCTCGTGTCACCATCGATGGGCAGTTCGAAGATCTCGGGACACTCGTAGAAGCCATCGACATGGCTCTGATACTTCCAGTCCTTGAGGTCGCCGGATGTGTAGAATGCGATGGTTTTCTTCTCGTCGATCTCGGAGTACAGCGCCATGACCCAATGTTTGCCCGGCGCGTACCAAATGACCTTGGGATCGCGTCCCTTGTGCTTGACGACCGGATTGCCCTCGTAGTCGGTGAACGTGCGACCCCGATCGTTGCTGTAGGCGATCGCCTCGCCCCGGCCGGTGCTGGTGTAGGCGGCGACAATGACGTCCTCGTCGCCCCTCTTGAAGCCGGCGGTGTTGTCCCAGTCGACCACCGCGCTGCCGGAAAAGACCCAGTCGCCGAACTCGTGCGGGTAGATGGCGATCGGCAACTCCTTCCAGTGGACCAGGTCGGTGCTGACGGCGTGCCCCCAGTGCATGTTGCCCCAGTTCCAGCCGTACGGGTTGTGCTGGTAATACAGGTGGTATTCGCCCTTGTAGAAGACCAGCCCGTTTGAGTCGTTGTTCCAGCCCCGCCGCGAGGAGAAGTGGAATTGCGGCCGGTGCTTCTCGCGATACAGATTCTCCGCCCCCGGGATCGTGTCGGAGACTGCGATCATCCGCAGGGCTCGGGAGTTGCGCGGCAAGGTCTCGATTTCGATCTTCGCCTTCTGGCCGGCGAAAGCCGTGACATCGAGAAAGACATGAAAGTCGGGTTTGCTGTTGGCTAGTTCGATCTCGAACTCGCGAGCCGTTTTCCCTCCGATCACAATCCGGACGCGCTGCTTGGCAGCGCCATTCTTGACGGGGAAGGTGATGTATCGCTTGGTCAGGTTCAACTCCAGTCCACCTTGGCGCAGGGCGGGTTGATCGCTCTGGACGATGTGGTCGACGGTGATGTGCCCCCAGAAGCCGGTGCGCTGATCCACGATTTGGATCTGAGCGGACTTGCCGACCAGATCGGCGACGTCCCAGGTATGCCAGCGCAGCAGTTCGGAGCCGCCTGGGCGTGAATTCCGGCCGGTCGCCGTGCGTACGATCTTGCGATCGATCAGAAGGTTGATACAGGTCCGACCCGGAAAGCGACCCCCTCCGATGAGGAAGTTGATGTACGGGCGTTCGATGGCGAGTTCCGGCGACATCAACCTGCCGACCGACCGGTCTCCGCCGTAGAAACTGTTGACCAACTGCCGGCCCTGATAGCCGCTGACGCGCATCTGATTGGGCAGAGTCCCTCGGGCGGGGCGCACGCCAAAGGCGCTGCCGGTGGCGCGCCATTGCCCGTAAGTTGCCTGCTCGAAGTCGGCGATCAGCGTTTCTTCCTGGGCGGCGGCAGTGCTCACCAGGGTGCCCAGAACAATCATCAGGATGGACAGTCTCATCGGGTCATTCCTTTCCATAGAGCGTGCAGTGAGAGGATCATGGCTGCGCCGGCCCCTGGCCCAAGCAAACAACGGTTCCGTTTCGCAAGGCGACGAACAGGTTCTTACCGGCGGCGATTAGCCCGTCGAATACGGGAGGAGATTCCAATGGCAGCGTGGACAGCTTCGCGCCGTCCTTGCCGGAGATCGCTACCAGCGACGCGCCCTTGCGAGCTTCAAAGGCGGCGTACGGGTCTTCGGGGTCGAACGCGTCGGGGGCGCCGGCGACGAACAGAGTGCGATCGGTTTTGGCCATCGCGCGGATGCGCACGGGCAGCCATCGTGTCCAGGCGGGCGGTTCGGCTCGAGTGTAGCCGATCATCTTATCCAGTCCAAAGGCTTCGCTTTCGAGCGTTCGCACCTGATTGCCCCGGGCGCGGGAGTAGTCGGATTGCGGCAACCACCTGACCGGTTCACGGGCGCCGTCCTCGCCGACGATCTGAGGTTCGTTCGTATTCAGATCGGCGAAGAGCAGATAGCCGTCCGTGCCCGGGAAGAACATGGGGCTGTGCACGTTGCGCCGATAGTAGGTGCGCACGGCGTAGGTCTTCTCATCGTCCCGGACGAGCAGTTGCCCGCTCTTGGGGGCTTGATTGGCCAGTTGGAAGCCGGGCCAGCGGGCGGAGTACATCCAGAACGTGCGGTTGTACCAGGAGTCGTCGAGCAGGCCAGCGGTGGAGAAGATATGCAAGCCGACGTCCTGGGCGCCCTTGCTCGACAGGACCGGCACCTTGACCTCGTCGAGTTCGTGGGTGAGTTTCTTCTGACGCATGTAGAGGAAGCCACCCTCGCTGACAAGCACGTCGGAGTTGGCCCCGAGAATGAAGAAGGCGACCTCGCGACCGCCGCCCTCGAAGGGATAGGGCCCGGACAGAACCGTCTTGTGACGGATCGCGCCGGTGGCCGGGGCGAGGCCATAGACGGTGATGCCGCCGTCAAGATACGTGGATCGTCCGGCGGTGAAGTAGGCCGTGTCGCGATCGACGAGGACACTGCCATGAACGGGCCAGGCTGATTCGATCTGATCGAACGAGGCGATCCGGCGATCGACCGGTGCCGCCAGGAAGCGCCAGACGAGGCGTCCATCGGAGGCGCGAATGCAATACGCGTGTCCATCAGCCGACCCGAAGAGCACGAGGCCCTGGTAGACGGTGGGCGGCGAATCGATGCGCCCACCGGCGGTGAATCGCCATTGGACGAAACCCGTAGCGGCGTCGAGAGCAAAGATCGTGTGAGCGTCAGGTTGCGCGACGAAGAGCTTCCCTGCGGCGGCGACTGGTGCGGTCAGTTTCCCACCTAATGGCGCTTTCCAGTGCACGGCGAGTCTCGACGGGACCGGCGCGGTCGTCGCGCCGCTGCGGGCGGCGTCGTGGCGAAACGTGGGCCAGTCGTGCTCGGTGGCGGCACTTGTTTCAGTGACCGTCCCGTAGGCCGATCCCTTCTCGAGGCGCTGGTTGTCAGGAATTGGTTCGAGGGGTGTTTCGGGTGCGGCTTTCAACGCCGTGTAGCCCACCAGCTTCGCGCCGGGCTGGCAGAAGCATTGGTTCGGCGGGACATACAGCATGCCGTTGCAAGGCATCATCCCGTTGCGGCAGGCGCCGCGGATCCAGTTGTTCTGCGAATGGTCATCGCCGGCCAGATCGAGAAACTCGGCGCCTTCGTACGAGCTGATGATATAGCGGCCGGTCGCCTTGTTGCGGTAGCAGCGATGATGATGTTCGGGGCTGCGCAGGTTCTTCACGAGCACACGCTTGCGCTCCTCGCCCGAGCGCAGGTTCCAGCCGATCACTAGTGCGTGGGGGCTCTTGCGTACCGGCTTGCCCGCCTCGTCGACGCCCAGCATACCGCGCCAGACGAGCCCATCGATCACGAAGAGGTCGTCCCCTTCGGCCCCGCCGATCGGAGGGACGGTCTTGCGCCAGAGCAGCTTCCCGTTTGTCGCGTCATGGGCCGCGACGTTCTTTCCGCCCTGCATCACCACGACGTCATCAACTGTCAGCAGTG
>JANQFY010000029.1 GCA_028277585.1 Sedimentisphaerales bacterium | reverse complement strand
CGGCTGCATCATTACCGATGTTGGCTCGACCAAAGTCCTGCCCCATCAATGGGCCGAGGAGCATCTCAGCGACGCGGTGCACTATGTCGGCTCGCACCCCGTGGCCGGATCGGAGCAGCGCGGCGTGGAGTTCGCCCGGGACGACTTGTTCGTCAACGCCCGTTGCGTCCTGACGACGAACGGCCCGGTGCATCGAGGCTCGGTCAAGGCGCTCCGAGGATTCTGGTCGGCCTTGGGGTGTTTCGTGGAAACGATGGATCCGGCCGAGCACGATCGGGCGTTTGCCAATATCAGCCATTTGCCCCACCTGTTGGCGGCGTGCCTGGTGAATGCTACGGAGAAGGCCGACATGAAATTGGCCGGCAAGGGGTATCTCGACAGCACGCGGATTGCCTCCGGGCCCGCGAACGTCTGGACGGATATCCTGCAGGCCAACGCGGAGAACCTGAGTCAGGGCATCGACCACGTGGTTGCGGAGTTGTCGGAATTGCGAAAGGCCATTCAGGCCGGGGACCGAGAGAAGATCGGCGCCCTGCTGGAAGGGGCGCGCAGGAAGCGGGCCTCGCTGATCAACTATAAGATTCGGAAGAAGGAACTACTCTCGTGAAACAATGGCGTTTTGAGATCTTCAATCGTCCCGGCGTCTCGGATGTCCACGGCAATGGCGTCCTCGACGATATCCGCGAACTGGGCATCACGTCTCTGGAGGCCGTCCAATCAGCGAAGGTCTTTCTGATCGAGGCTGATTTCGACAACGCGTTCGCCGAGCGGGTCGCTGGGGAGCTGTTGAGCGACCCGGTTGCCGAGGAATACTACATCGGGCGCAGCGCCGCCCCGGCCGGGTTGGCGCAAGCGACCTTGATCGAGGTCCATCTCAAGAGCGGTGTCACCGATCCGGTCGCCGAATCCGTGATGACCGCGATCGCGGATATGGGCGTCGCCGAGACGCACGTGCGAACGGCTCGCAAGTATGTTCTGCTGGGAAGCATCCGCCCGGCCGAGATTGAGACCATTGCCAAACGCGTCCTGGCCAACGACTGCATTGAAGACGTCGTCGTAGGCGATGAGGCCGAGCCGCCCAGCCCACATCTGAGCCCTTACGAACTGGATATCGTTCACTGGCCCATCCGCGACCTCGACGAGGCCGGTCTGGAAGCCCTCAGCGCGGAACGCGATCTCTTTCTCGATCTCACCGAGATGAAGACGATTCAGGCGTATTTCCGCAAGATTGACCGGGATCCAACCGATATTGAACTCGAAACACTCGCCCAAACCTGGAGCGAACACTGCGTTCACAAGACGCTGCGCAGCGCCGTCGACATGACCATGGACGGTCAGCCCGCTCAGCACTTCGACAATCTACTCAAAGAGACGGTCTTCAAAGCGACCCAGGACCTCAACAAAGACTGGTGCATTTCGGTGTTTGCCGACAACGCGGGCGTGGTGGAGTTCGATGAGGATTCGGCCGTCTGCTTCAAGGTCGAGACCCACAATCACCCTTCCGCCCTGGACCCTTACGGCGGGGCCGCCACGGGCATTGGCGGGGTGATTCGCGACCCGATGGGCACCGGCATGGGCGCCCGCCCCATCGCCAATACCGATATCTTCTGCTTTGGCGAACCGGACAAGAGCCTCGACGAGATCCCCAAGGGCGTCCTCCATCCCAGACGCATCATGAAGGGTGTCGTCGCCGGCGTGCGGGACTACGGCAACCGCATGGGCATCCCCACGGTCAACGGAGCCATCTACTTCGACGACCGCTACTTGGGCAACCCGTTGGTCTACTGCGGCAACGTCGGGCTGATGGACAAAGACAAGGCCTTCAAGCATCCCCAGAGCGGCAACCTGGTGGTCGTCGTAGGCGGTCGCACCGGGCGCGACGGTATCCACGGAGCGACCTTCTCCAGCGGCGAGATGACCCACGAGCACGAGACCGTCTTCTCCCACGCCGTTCAGATTGGCAACGCCATCACCGAGAAGAAGACCCTGGACGTACTGCTCCAGGCCAACGAAGCCGGCCTCTACGAAGCCATCACCGATTGCGGCGCCGGCGGGCTCAGCAGCGCCGTCGGTGAAATGGGCGCCGAACTCGGCGCCGAAGTGGACCTCGAACACGTGCCGCTCAAGTACACCGGGCTCAGCTACACCGAGATCTGGATCAGCGAAGCCCAGGAGCGCATGGTCATCGCGGTCAAGCCGGAGAACTGGGAAGCCATCAAGCACATCTTCGACAACGAGAACGTCGAGGCGACCGTCATCGGACGGTTCACCAACGACAAGAAACTGCGCCTGCACTACGAAGGCCAGCAGGTGGGCGAGTTGGATATGGACTTCCTCCATGACGGCGTGCCCAAGTACAGTCGCCAGGCGACCTGGACCCAGCCCAAGCTGAACGAGCCAGCGCCGGCGGCCAAGGACAGTTACAACGACGAACTCCTCGGGATCCTGTCCTCGTACAACGTCGCGAGCAAGGAATGGGTGATCCGCCAATACGATCACGAGGTCCAGGGCGGTTCGGTCATCAAGCCCTTGACCGGCGTCGCCAACGACGGCCCAAGCGATGCGGCGGTCGTCCAGCCGAAACTGACTTCTTCCCGCGGCCTGGCCATCAGTTGCGGCATGAACCCCCTCTACGGCGACATCGACCCCTACTGGATGGCGCTGGCCGGCATCGATGAGGCGATCCGCAATCTGATCTGCGTCGGCGGTCGCGTCGATCGCATCGCCCTGCTGGATAATTTCTGCTGGGGTAAATGCACCGACCCGGAGACCTTCGGGACGCTCGTGCGGGCCGCCCAGGCCTGCTACGACGGCGCGATGGCGTACGAAGCGCCTTTCATCTCGGGCAAAGACTCGCTGAACAACGAGTTCGCCTGCGAGGACGGCGCAACGATCCGCATCCCCGCAACGCTCCTGATCAGCGCCATGTCGCTTGTCGACGATATCGACCGATGCGTCACCATGGACGCCAAGCAGGCGGGGAACCTGCTCTTCGTCGTGGGCCGGACCAAGAACGAACTGGGCGGTTCTCACTACTACAAACTCCAGGGCCATCTCGGGGCGACGGTGCCCACCGTGGATCTGGAAATGGCGCCCCGCATCGCCCGCTGTGTATCCGAGGCCATCGCCCAAGGACTCGTCGCGAGCTGCCACGACTGTTCCGAGGGCGGCCTGGCGGTCGCACTGGCAGAGATGGGATTTGCCGGCGGCCTGGGAATTGAAGCCGACCTGCATGGTCTGCCCGTCTCGAAGGATTGCACCAACGTTGACGCGCAGTTGTTCTCGGAGTCGAACAGCCGATACGTGGTCGAGGTTGAACCGGGCAAATACGATGCGTTCGCCCGCATGATGCTCAACCTGCCCTTCGGACAGATTGGCAAGGTTACGGGCGATTCGCGACTGGTGATCCGCGACACGGATGGACGGAACGTGGTGGATGCAGATTTGGATGCACTGAAGCAAGCGTGGCAGAAGCCGCTGGATTGGTGATAGAGTTCACAGGAGCTTGAGGAAATACAATGTCGGATGTTCAAGCATTAGTGTTGCGTGCGGCCGGTATCAACTGCGACAGAGAAACGGCGTACGCCTTGGAACTGGCCGGAGCGAAGGCCGATCGCGTCCACGTTAACCGGTTGATTGAGAACAAGGCTCTGCTCGATCAGTATCACATCGTGGTCTTTCCGGGCGGATTCAGCTACGGCGACGACGTCGCGGCCGGCAAGATTCTAGCCAACCAGGTCGTTCATCATCTGGCCGAACCGCTCCGCAAGTTCATCGATGACGGCAAGCTCGTGCTCGGGATCTGCAACGGCTTCCAGGTCCTGGTCAAGATGGGCATCCTGCCGGGCAACGGCGATTTCCGGCAAGAAGACGTCACGATCACCTATAACGACAGCGGCAAGTACGAGGATCGATGGGTGCACCTCTTACCTCAGACCAACCGCTGTGTCTTTCTCGAACCCGAGCGGCAGATCTACGTTCCTATCGCCCACGGGGAAGGGAAGATCGTCGCCAAGGACGCCGAGACCCTGCAGCGACTGCAGTGTGAAGGCTACGTGGCGTACAAATACGTCGACGCCAATGGTCAGGAAGGCCCCTTCCCGATCAATCCAAACGGCTCAGCCGAATCGATTGCCGGTCTGACCGACAGCACGGGACGCGTCCTGGGGCTCATGCCTCACCCGGAGCGTTTCGTTCGTCGCACACAGCATCCGCACTGGTCTCGGCTCGGCGAGGATCTGGATCCGGACGGCATCAAGCTCTTCCGAAACGCCGTTCGATACGTGCAGGAGAACCTCTTGCCTGTCTGCCCGGCATAGGGGTTGCCGGGGACGATCTCGTCTAGGCCAACGATCCGTCGATCATGCTCTGCAATTGGCGCGTGAGACCCTCCAGCACCTTGCCCGGAGGGTCCAGGGTGGGATAGGGTTCCAGGAGACACGTGATCCTGTCCTGCAGATCCTGCGCCACGCCCAGAGAACTCGTCTCCAACAACTCCCGGATGGGAACCGACACAAAGGGCCGTGCGACGTCCCCATGTGGAAGCTGCAAAGCGCCCTCTCTGAGCACGAGATCATCGTAGAGAATGAGGTCCAGATCGATCGTGCGGGGCGCGAACTTATCCGCGACACGGCGGCGTCCCAGGGCGTCCTCAGCGGGGCGCAAGAGAGCATCCCGGATTTCAATGGGGACCAGATCCGTCCGGAGCGCCCAGACGCCATTGACGAAGGCCGGTTGGGCTTGTGAGCCGATCGGCGCGGTCTCGTAAAAGGTCGAGGATGCGACCACACGAGCACTCTGAATCAGAGCTTTCAGGGCCGCTACCACATTGGAATGCGGCTCAATGTTCGAGCCAACCGAGACAAACGCCAAAGCTGGGCCCCGTCCGTCATGCATCAGGAGTCGCCCGCTCGCGAACGATGCGTACGCCAACCGTGCGCGCAAAGCGAAGCGCGCCGGGTTTCTCCACGGTCACCGCCACCCGAGTGACAGGCTCGTGGCTGAGGCAGATATCGGCAATGCTCTGGGCGAGCGCCTCGACAAGTTGGAACTGGGAGCGCTCCGCCATGGCAAGGACCGCCTTCTTCAGCGCCTTGTAGTCGATCGTGTCCTCAAGGGCGTCGGTCTGCCCGGCGCGGCGGAGATCGACATCGAGTGTGATCTGCGCGACCACATCCTGTTTCTCATGGCGCTCGTCCTCATTGACACCCACGATGCAACGGAAGCGCAGGTCCTGGATGAGTATCTGGTCGGTGGAGCAAGGCACGCTGTTATCAGTCATACATGTGTCCCTTCATGTGATATCCGCCGTCCACGTAGATCACCTGCCCCGTGATGAAGCGGCTGCTCAGGAGAAATAAGATCGCCTCGACAACATCCTCCGCGTCTCCATGCCGGTTGAGCGGATTGCAGTGGGCGAGCTTGTCCAGATACTCCTGCCCCTCGCCGACGGGCGGCAGAATCAGTCCCGGCGCGACAGCATTGACGGCGATGTCGGGCGCCAACTCCATCGCCAGCATGCGTGTCAAGGTCAGCAGCATGCGTTTGCTCAGATGATAGGAGGCATGTTCACGATCGTACACGGTCACGCGCGTGTCCAGGATGTTCACGACTTGGGCCGGCTGATCCTGAGCGGCCAACGCCCTGGCCAACACCAACGGGGCCGCCGCGTGGATATGCAGATTGCGCGACAGGGACGTCTCGGTCGTCTCCCAGAGTGTCTCCCGATCGAAGATGGAGGCGTTGTTGATGAGGACGTCAATGGCGCCCGCGTGACCGATGGCAGCCCCGAAGAGCGTCTCGGCCTGTGCCGGTTTGGCCAGATCTGCTTGAATCGGCCAGGCGGCAACCCCCATCACCTTCAAGTCCTCGCATAGCTCGGCCGCCTCTCGAGCCGACTGATGGTAGTGTACGACGATGTTGGCGCCCTGTCGTGCCAGGCCCACGGCGGTCGCGCAGCCCAAGCGTTGCGCCGCACCGGTAATCAGCGCCGTCTTGCCCTGCAAAGAAGTATGTCTCTCATCCATGCTCTTCCAATCACTGTCATTCAAACGAGCCCATTCTATCACAGGCCAAGAAGACTGCAAGCACGCCCCTGGGGCTGGATCAAGGCGGGGTCATTAGCTTCGCAGACGGGCGAGACCGTTGACCCTGCGGAGCGGATGACTTAGAATCTCGACTTCGCCTGCGCGGGCGGGCGCCGGATCGAGCATCCGATCGCTAGGATCGAATCGAGCATTGAAGTACAGGACCGTCACAATCAGTGGATACCAGTGAGCGCATTCCAACTGAGGGCATCTTCGCCATCTACAAGGAAGAGGGCTTGAGTTCCCACGACGTGGTTGCCATCGTGCGACGCACTACGGGCCAGAAGCGGGTCGGTCACGCCGGGACGCTCGATCCCTACGCGAAGGGCATCCTCGTCGTGGGCGTAGGACGGCCCGCCACCCGACAACTGGGCCAGATCGTCGAGAAGGAGAAGGAGTACATCACTCGGGTCCGATTGGGATGGCGCAGTACGTCCGACGATCGCGAGGGCGAGAAGGAGGAGGTCCCCCCGGCGACGATCCCCTCCGAGCAGGCCGTGCGGGAGGCATTGACAACGTTTGAGGGTGTCATCGAACAGCGCCCGCCGGACTTCTCGGCCGTCAAGATCGGCGGACGCCCCGCGTACAAATTCGCGCGGGCCAAGAAGCCCGTCGAATTGCGTCTCAGAGAAGTAATCATCAAGGAGATCGAGCTGCTCAACTATGAATGGCCTTTGGCTGAGATCAGGATGGTCACGGGGCCCGGCGTCTATGTGCGTTCGGTCGCGAGAGACTTGGGCGAGTTGCTGGGAACGGCCGGCTACGTCGAAGTCCTTGAGCGCACGCGCGTGGGTAGCTACACCGCCGAGAACGCGTTTCCTCTGAAGAAGCGTCCTACTCGAACTCGGTTCGCCAAGTGACCCGCCACTCTACATGTCGTAGAGTTCTTCGTCGCGCAGGATCTGAAAGCCGGCGGCTTTGACGATTTCCTCAGCCTTCATCAACTGCGGCTGGTCTACCTCCATGCAACAGACGCCCGTATTGTGGGGCTGCAGCACGAAGCCGTAGGCGTCCATGACATTGATGTTGTGCTCGGCCAGAGCGGAGGTCAGTCGATGAAAGTTGCCCGGCTGGTCGGGGACGGAGATCGCCAGAATGTCCTTCAGGGCGCACGCACAGCCCAGGTCAGCCAGAGCGAGATGGGCTTCCTCCGGCTTGTCGACGATCAGCTTCAGCAGGCCGTAGTCACCCTTGTCCTGCACCATGAACGCGCGAATGTCGATCCCACATGCCTGGAGATTGGCGGAGACAGCCTTGAGTCGGCCCGCTCGGTTCTCCACGAATACTGTCAGTTGCTTAGCCATGGGCGATCCCTCACTCTTGCGGTCGCGTATCGACGACCCGCTTGGCCTTACCTTCGAAGACAGGCAGCGAACCCGGTTCGTGGAGTTCGACCACCGGATTGATCACGATCGACGAGCGAACCTCTTCCTTGATGTGCTGGCGCAGCGCATCCAACTTCGAGGCCTCGCCCAGGAACAGCTTCGGATAAATCTCGACCTTGATGATCAGACGATCGAGCGCCCCCTTCTTGTCGACGTGAATCTGATAGTTGGTCGCGACCTCCGGGATCTTCATGATCTTCTCTTCGATCTGCGAAGGAAAGACGTTGACCCCGCCGATGATCAGCATGTCATCGGTGCGGCCCCGTATCCGCGAAAGCCGGCGGTGCGTTCGCCCGCAGGCGCAAGGCTCGGTATGGAGAAAGGCCAGATCACGCGTACGATACCGCAGGATGGGCGCGGCCTGACGAATCAGGTTGGTGAGCACCACTTCGCCCTCCTGTCCATCCTCGACGTTCTCGCCCGTCTCCGGATCGATGATCTCAACGATGTACGCGTCTTCCCAGACATGCATATCCTGGCGACAGACGCATTCAAACGCCACGCCAGGACCATTGAGTTCACTAAGGCCATACGAGTTGAACGCCTGGATCTGCAACAGTTCTTCGATCTTGCGCCGCGTGTTCTCCGAATGCGGCTCGGCGCCAATCAATGCTCTATCGAGCGACAGACTCGCCCGATCGATTCCGTCAGCCTGCAGTTGCGAATGGATGTGGAGCAGGTAGCTGGGCGTAATATGCAGCACCGTGGTCTGGAAGTCCTTCATGACCTGGATCTGCCGCTTGGTGTTGCCTCCACTGATGGGAATCACCGTCATCCCAACGCGTTCGGCGCCGTAGTGAAGTCCCAGGCCGCCGGTGAAGAGCCCATAGGTCATCATGTTCTGGAAGATGTCGCGGGGAGCCGCGCCGGTCGCGACGATGCAACGAGCGAGCAAATCGGTCCACCGCTCCAGGTCCTCGCGCGAGTAGTAGATGACGGTCGGAATCCCCGTCGTCCCGGAAGACGAGTGAACGCGAACCACATCGGTCATCTCCACCGACAGATGCCCTTTCGGAAAGCTCCGCCGCAGATCGTCCTTCACCGTGAACGGGACGCGCCTCAGATCCTCGAGCCCCTTGATGTCATCGGGCGATCCGATCCCTGCCTGGGCGAGCTTCTTGCTATAGAAAGGCGTCTTCAGCGACCAGCCGATCGCTTCGCGCAGTCGCTCCAACTGGATCTTCTCCAGCGAGGAACGATCCAACGTTTCGATTTCTTTGTTCCAGAAAGGTACTTCCATGGCTCCGCTCGCGGGTTTGGGAGTGACCATTGACATGCCAGCAGCTCAGAACGCGCGAGCCGCACAACAGGAACTGAACGTGCGATTAGAGCCCTTCGATCTCTTTCCGCGTCACCACAGAGATGCTGTGTCGCGCCAGAACCTGCTGGGCGAAATCGGCGTCTTCAAAGCGGAAGACCAGCAACGCCTTGTCGCTGTGCTTTTCCACGAACGCGTACATGTACTCGATGTTGACGTCGTTGGTGGCGAAGATCTTCAGCACGGCGGCCAGGCCCCCGGGACGATCTCCGACCTCGATCGCGACCACATCGGTGAAATTGGCGACGAAGCCATTCTCGCGCAGCAGCGCGACGGCCTCATCCGACTTGTCGACGACGATCCTCAGGACGCCGAAACTCTCGGTCTCCGCGACGGTAAGGGCCCGGATGTTGATGCCATTGTCCCCGAGCAGGGAGCAGACCTCATGGAGCCGCCCTTTGCGGTTCTCCAGAAAGACGGATATTTGTGTGATCTTCATCTCTGAGCCCCTACAAGGTTCGCTTGTCAACGATCCGCTTCGACTTGCCCATGCTCCGCTCGATGGTCTTCGGCTCGACGAGCGTCACTTTGACCCCCACCGAGAGCACCGCCTGGATCTCTTTCTTGATCGTGTCGCGCAGTTCAGTGAGATGCTTGATTTCATCGGAGAAGAACCGCTCCTCGACCTCCACCAACACCTCGACCTGGTCCAACTTGTGCGCGGCGCGATCGACCACAATCTGATAGTGCGGCTGCGTTCCTTCAATACCAACGAGGACATGCTCGATCTGCGACGGGAACACATTGATTCCGCGTACGACGATCATGTCGTCCGTGCGGCCCTTGATCTTGCTGATACGCGGGCTGGTCCGGCCGCATCGACAGGTCTCATACGTGATGCTGACGATATCCCTCGTGCGATAACGGATCAGCGGAATGCCCTGCTTGGTCAGCGTCGTGATGACCAACTCGCCGTCTTCGCCCGGCGCGACTTCCTCACCTGTCTCGGGGTTGATGATCTCGGGGAAGAACACGTCACTGAAGATGTGCAAGCCATCTTTGTATTGACACTCTTGAGCGACGCCGGGCCCGATGATCTCGGAGAGCCCGTATACGTCGGTTGCGAGCATGTTCCAGGCATCCTCGATCTCCTGACGAATCGAGTCGCTCCAGGGCTCGGCCCCGAAGATGCCGATCCTCCAATTCCCCTCGCGAGGATCGATGCCCAGTTCCTTGGCTTCTTCGGCCATGTAGAGGGCGTAACTCGGCGTGCAGCCAATGATCCGCGGCTTGAAGTCCTGCATGATCTTCAGTTGTCGCGCGGTCTGCCCCGAAGAGGTCGGGATGATGCGCAGGCCCATCTCCAGCGCCCCGTAGTGGAACCCGAGTCCACCGGTGAACAGGCCGTAGCCATAGGCGATCTGAATCGTATCGTCTGGCTCGGCGCCGGCGCAACACAGCACCCGCGCCATCACATCGCTCCAGAGCGCCAGGTCGTCGCGGGTATAGCCCACCAGCGTAGGATTTCCGGTCGTACCGCTGGAAACGTGAATCTCGTTGATCTGTTCCTGAGGGGCTGAGAACAAGCCGTAGGGATAATGATCCCTCATGTCCTCTTTGGTGGTGAAGGGCAGTCGCTTGATGTCGTCGATCGACTGCACACTGTCGGGGCTGACACCCGCGTCTTCAAGCTTCTGCTTGTACACGGGGCAATTATGATAGATGTACGGGATGAGTTTCTTGAGGTGATCTGACTGCAGAACCTGCAACGCGGCGCGATCGGCGCACTCGACATCTTCTTTCCAGATCATGATAGACCTATGTCCCTTCCCATTCGGAATATCTTCTTATTCTCCGCAACCAGCATCTTCTTGAACACAGTTTCAATCGCTCGCATCCAGCACTTCTGATCGATGTCCAGCATCGTTGAGAGCACGCCGATCAGACACGTGTTGACACAGCGTGGGTTATCGACCGCTGCCTCAACCTTGTCCAAACTGGCGGTCAGATCGGCGCCGCCTTTCTTCAGAAAGGTCTTGAGGCGCGGATGCTCCTCACGATGGAAACAAACCAGGTAGTCAGCGCCGGCTGTCGAGATCAACGGCGAATAGACCTTCTTCCCGAAACGCAGATGGGACTCCACCGACCCACCGCGCTGCGCCATCCCGTGGACTTCGGATTTCTTGATGTGATAACCGGCATAAAGAGCGGCCCAGCCACAGATTTCCGAGGCCTTCAGGACACCCTGCCCACCGATTCCGCCAAACGTGATGCTGTACACCTTGTCATTCATCTGCACGTCTCAAACCCGTCTCTTGATCAAGCGGCACGGACGCCGTGAAATGACCACCGACAGCGCGTCCTCATTGATCCGTTTCTCTAGAATTGCGGCGAATCCCTTGACGTCCATGGGATCGATCACGTCGACGTTGTCGGCGCCACAGGCGCGACACAGGTCTTCGAGAATGAGCTTCTTGGTCGGCTCGTCGCGAATGCTCAGCCCCGTGCCCGGATGCTGCTGGCCGCCGGTCATGGCAGTCGTCGAGTTATCCAAGATGAGAACAACCCCCTTCACCTGGTTGTAGGCGGCGTTGATCAGGCCGGTCACGCCGGAATGGACAAACGTCGAATCGCCGACCACACCAACGATCTTCTTCTGGGCCGCGCCCTTGCGAAGACCCTCGTGGAGGGTCACACCGGCGCCCATGCAGACACAGGTGTGCAGCGCCGATGTGGGAGGCAGACAGGCCAGGGTATAGCAACCGATATCGCCGGCCACAAAGGCGTCCATCTTCTTCAAGGCGGCAAACGACGCCCAGTGCGAACAACCGGCACACAGACGCGGCATGCGTTTGACGACCTTCTTCACCTTCTTCGCCCGCCCGCCAACGATCTCGGGCATCAACTCCGGATTCAACTCACCGGTCCGGAACGAAGGATCCTTGGCCGTGAACTTGATACCCAGAGCCTTGATATGCTCTTCCAGGAACGGGTCCAACTCCTCGACGACGAAGAGTTTCTTGACCGTCTTGGCAAACGCGCGGATCTTCTCGTCACAGAAGGGGTAGCTCATCCCCAGTTTCAGATACGACGCGTCGGGGTAGCGATCCTTGAGGTACAGATACGCCACGCTCGAGGTGATGAAGCCGATCTTCCCATCGCCCGGTTCGATCTTATTCAAACGCGTCCGCTCGGACAGCGACGTAAGCTTCTTGAGCCGCTTCTCCACAAACTCGTGCCGCTGACGGGCATGCCCCGGGATCATCACGTACTTCGGGGCGTTCTTCTCGAGCTTGCCCTTCTGCGCCTTTTCCCGCTGCTTGAGGATGACGTCTTCCTTGGTGTGCGAGACGCGCGTCGTCACACGCACCAGGACGGGCGTATCATACTTCTCACTGATCTTGAACGCCTCTTTGACGTACTCCTTCGCCTCGGCCGGGCTCGACGGCTCGAGCAGCGGCATCTTGGAGTAGATCGACACCCAGCGCGTGTCCTGCTCGTTCTGAGACGAGTGCATGCCGGGATCGTCGGCCACGATGATGACAAACCCCGCATTGATCCCCGTATACGAGGACGTCATCAGGGGATCCATCGCGACGTTCAACCCCACGTGCTTGCAGGCGAATAGACTGCGCACACCGGAGACCGCCGCCCCGAGGGCGACTTCATAGGCCACCTTCTCATTCACCGACCACTGGGCGTCAATGACCGGAAACTTTGCCAGCGTCTCAAGGATCTCCGTCGAAGGCGTTCCGGGATACGCGCAGGCGACGCTAAGCCCCGCCTCGTACGCGCCCTGCGCGATCGCTTCGTTTCCTGAGAGCAACGATTTCTGAGTTGTCGTCTTCTTAGCCATAAGCCCTTTATTATAGCTCTGAGGGGCCCCTATTCAAGAAAAAAGGGCCCTCAAGGGGCCCTGTTTTTTGCTCTCCGACGCAACGTCGAACCTGCCTAGAACGTGTATTCCAGGTTGAAGCGCAGCCAGAGCGCCTCGTCATCGTTGCCGCTGGCGTAGTAGTCACCGGGGAAGAAATACTCACCGACGATGTGTCCCTTCAGCTGCTTGCCGAAGGCGTACTTGCCGCGACATGTGACCAGGTGCCCGCGGAAATCATCGCTCGGATCGAAAGCCAAGCGTCCCCGCCATGCCGTTCCCATCTCGTCGGCCCAGAGCGCGTGATAGTCCGTCAGGATCTGCCACTGCTTGTTCGGGCGGAACTTGTGCCCCACGTTCAAACGAATCAGGTTCGTCGACTCGGCAATCGCCGTCTCTTCCGTATACGTGTAGATGAACAACTCACTCCAACGAGGCCATTCCGCCCAGAGAAGGTCGAACTGCTCGTTGTCGCTGGTGCTCGGGTCGTCACCGGAAGCGTATTCGCCGCCGATGTGGACACGGTTGTCCAGTTCGTCGTTGAAGGCATACTCGAGGTTGGCCAGGGCGCCGTAGGCCTCGACATCACGCATCGTCCCGGTCGTGAGATTCGGTGTAATATCCGATTTTTCACCCCGCTGGATGGCGCCTTCGACCCGGTACTTCCAGTTCTCACCCGGCGTTCCCGATATCCCTGCGCCGAACGTGAAGATCTCCGCCTTTCTGGTCCAATGCGGCGGCATGTTGTCAACCATCGTATTGATGGGGTTATCATTCTTATACATGAAGAATGCTTCGAGTTGCGTCTTCTCGATCGACTTGTTCGTCAGATAGAAGATCGCGCCGTGCTCGTCCTGTTCGGTCAGGGCGCGATTCTCATCGCTAATCGGCTCGAGCCAGCGATCGGATTCGGCGGCATTGTCGACATAGATCATGTCCAGCTTCGTGTTGCTGTCGGCCCAGTCATAGGTGAAGCGGGCCGCGTCCATGAAGATGGTCCGCGAACCATCCAACGGCGTGCCATCAAGGACCAGCCAGCCCACACCCAGAATCACATCCTGGCGACCGATCGTCCCCGTCATCGGCATCCCAAACATGTTGCGCCAGACCACGTTGAGTCGATCGAACAACGCCTCGTCAAAGTCCACGTCCTGCGGCTTGCGGGGCGGATCGTCCCACGTGCGAAACTCCCAGGTCAGACGCGTATTGAAATCCACGTCCTCGCCCAGGATCCACTTGGTCCACCAACGCGTGCGGTACCGCTGGAAGTTGAACCGATTGTGGTCGCTGGTCTTATCGAGCGTGTCGATATTGTCGGCATAGATGGTGCGGAACCGGAAATCCAGACCCATCTCCATCCAGGGAGTAGGGTTGTGGAACGTGTCCCGAAAATCGTCCCAGGCGCTCCCGCCGGCGGCTCCCTCATCGGCTTCTTCAGCCGCGACCACTCCCGCACCTAGCCAGACCAGCAACACTCCGGCCAGCACGGCCCACAGTAAGGTTCGCTGTCTCATCTACATCTCCTTCAGCCAAAAATGATTACGGTTCGAACTGGGCCCGCAAATCCTAACATATAACGGACATTGTGTCACTTGAAACATCGGTCCAGGTGATCCTGCGCCGGCGGCTTGGTCGCCAGCGCCACCGCGATGGCGACAAGCGCCGAGATGGGCAGCGCGACCACAATCGGATCGACCACGGGCCAGTTGGGGTGTTCGGCCAGGATACTGCCTTTGACGAGCCCGATCGCGACAGCTTCCTTGGCCTTGACAAAGAGGAGCCAGAAGGCCGTGATGCCGAAGCCCGTCACCATGGAGGCAATCGCCGCGGGACGCGTCATCCGTTTCCAGAAAAGCCCGCCGATGAACGCCGGCAGGAACGCCGAGGCGCAGAGTCCGAAGAAGATGGCCGTCGCGCGAGCGATGATGTAGCCCCCTCGGGCGTAGTTGCTGATCAACACCGCGATGACGATACCGACGATGATGCCCACCCGCGTCACGCCTATGCTTTTGCCATGCTTGCCCGTGACCTGTTCGTAAACGTCGCGTCCGATGCTGGTGCCGACCGCATGGAACTGGCTGGACAGGGTGCTCATCGCGGCCGAAAGAAGCGTCACGAGGAAGAGCAGGCCAAACCAGCCGGGCATGGCCCGCGTCACGAAGGTCGGAATGATGCTACCCGTGTTGAACATCCACTCGCCGTCGCCGGTCTTGACCAGCGCCCGCAGATAGGCGTTGGCTCGAGGACGAATCTCCGCAGTGCCGTCCGCCAACTCCTTCACCTCCGCCGCGGGCATGAGCTTGGAGAACGGAATGGTCTTGCCGTCGGGCGTCGTCACGTCGTGCCCGGCTTTGACGATGTTGATGTCCGCCTCGCCGTCACCGGTCGTATCGATATGCAGAAGAGCACACGGCACCTTCTTGACCAAGCCGCGCTCCTTCTTGGCGATGACCCCAACCTTGTCCGTGGTCCCCACGACCTTGCCGGTAATGACCTCATGCTCGTAGAAGTACAGGTTGCTAAGCGAGCCGACGGTGAAGGCTACGCCGGTCATGACCAGAATGAAGATCCCGCCCACAAGAACGGCTCGGTTCAATTCCCTCTTGCTCTTAACCGTCATGAAGCGGACGCCCAGTTGCGGCTGCGCCAGGACACCGATTCCGACACCCAGCGTGATCGTCGAGACGACGATCCACCACAGGTCGTACTTCGCATCCCCCCAGCCAAACTCAGGCATCGCCGTCCATCCTTTGAAGCCAATGGAGCCAAACAGCGAAGGCATCTTGCCCATCTCAGTGAGCCCGGCGTGCGCCTCGCTGACGCCGCCCAGTTTGCCGTAGGTCCACAGCAGCAGGATCAGCATTCCGACGAACATGATGGACCCTTGCAAAGCATCGGAGTACATCACGCCTTTGAGCCCGCCCATCACAACGTAGGCCGCGATGATGACGCTGAACACCAGCAGTGCGACGTTGTAATCGATGCCAAACTTCGTCGCGATGAACTCGCAGCCTCCGATGAGGACGGCGGCCGCGTAGAGCGGGATAAACAGGAAGATGAGCAGGCCCGCAAAGACCTGCAGGAACTTGCTCTGGTAACGTCGCCCCAGCAGCTCGGGGAAGGTGTGGGCCTGCAGGGTATGGCCCATCCGTCGCGTCGGCCCGCCCAGGAAGACAAAGGCGATGAAAATGCCCACGAAGATGTTCAGGAAGGTCAACCAGAGCAAGCTCATGCCGAACATGCCCGCGACCCCTCCAAAACCAACGATAGCGCTGGTCGAGATGAAGGTCGCCCCGTAGCTCATCGCCATCACGAAGGGATGGATCTCCCGGCCGGCGATGAGATAGTCAGCCGCGCTCTTCGTGCGGCGCCACCCCAGCCAACCGAGAAAGACGACCAGGAACAGGTACAGCAGAACCACCAGGATTTCGGCCACACCAACTGCTTGTGCCAACATATCGCTGTCCTCCAAGCAAGAGTTCAAACAACTCACGCTTCGACTGACTTCACCAGGCTTACTTCCCATACACAGCAAGTCGCCTGCATCACTTCCGCCCGGGCGCGCCATCGACCTCACCTCGCCCAGCGCAAAGCCGGACGAATGAAGTCGAGATACGGGAAAAATCAGGGGAATGCGCCAGCATCCTCATCAGAGGACGCCCACTCTTCTCCCCTCACTGCCCAAAGCGACACACGTTCGCGTCAAGGAGCCCAACCACCACGGGCCATACCGCCCGTCTACAGCTCCTTCTCGACCTCCTTCTCCTCCTTCGCCCAACGAATGTCTTCTTCGCGGGCGGCCTCCTCGCCGCGGTTCCAGTTGATCAGGCCGTAGACCACGCACAACAGGGAACTCGCCACGCAGAGCAGGTAGACCATCGAAACGTACTTGTCCTCAATTCCAAACATGCCTTCCGCTCCTGATATCCTACCGTCGGCGATGGACAAGGCGTGCGCCCACACCACCAGCCGAGCATTGTATACCTTTTAATCGGGCGATCGGGCCCCGGAACAGCACAAAAACCGCACATTTTTCAGGACGACATAATAAAACTGATTATACATTAAGGCAAGAACAATCCCCGTATTCCCCCCAGATACCCACACACAAAGGCCTGATTCGACCGATTCATCCGCCTTGATGGGACCCATTATAAAGACAACTTAACACCCTATCAGCGAAGGCATTTCAACGCCGGTCGAGCAACTTGGCCGCGTTCTGCCAGAGTATTCTGTCCAGTCGCGCCGGGGGCAGTCCCAGGCTCCGCAACAGCGAGAGCGTTTCGGACTGATCGGTCCAGGGCGAGTCGGTCCCGAACAGCAGATACCGCTCGGGATGGTTCATGAGGATCTCTCTCGCTACCGGCACTGCAAGGTCCTGCATCGCGAACGAAAGCTCCATATGGACGGGGCGTCCCACGAGAAAACGCCGGACGTCATCCCACTGTTGCCACCCTCCCAGATGAGCCGCAACGAGTTGAAGGTCGGGGAACGTCTCGACCACCTTGAGAATCGATTCCGGGTCCGCCTGCTTGACACGTGGATACGCGATATCAAAACCGGCGTGCATCACCAGCAGAAGCCCCTGGCGGCTCACTTCCTCATAGAACGGGAACATCCGATCGTCAGCGACATGGAAGGCCTGATAGTAAGGATGCATCTTCAGGCCTGCGAAGCCGGCGGAGCGAACTTGGCGCACGCGATCGAGAATGTCAGGATCATCCGGGTGAACCGAGGGCAACGGCACGAGACGTAGGGAACGGATTTGGTGACACCAACGCAGAATCGAATCGAACTGGGCCGGTCTGGTGGCAATACAGCAGACGACACTGCGGGCGATTCCCGCCCTGTCCATTGACTTGATCAGATCGCCCGTCGTCCCGTCACAGTACGCCTTAATCCCCGGGACCTCCGCCATCAAGGTGCGCATCGCGCCGGCCGCCAGGTCGTCGGGAAAAGCATGCGTATGGAAGTCTACGATCCCCTGGTCCATCCACCGATCCTCGAAGAGTCCGTGTTGCGCATCTCCATCATACGCTGTTGGACCGATTATCACCGCCTCTGCCCCCAAGGTCCATCAATTGTTTTCCCTCATCTATCGATCTGCCCTGGATGCGGCATTGATTAAGCCGGCCAACTACGATACCATCCTGGCAAGTGAGGGGACTTGGAGCGATCCGAACCGAGGTCACCTTTGGGAGAGTCACCATGCGTACGATCAAGGAGTTCTTCAAGCACGATCGATTCGCCGCGCATTGCGGCATTGAACTGTTGGAGGTCTCGGACGGGCACGCCAAAGCGAGAATGCGCATTGAGGATCGCCTTCGCAACGGGATCGACGTCGTACACGGCGGCGCCATCTTCACACTGGCGGACCTGGCCTTTGCCGCAGCTTCCAACTCGCACGGCACGGTCGCCGTCGCGATCAACGCCAGCATCTGGTATGTCAAGGCCGCCCTGGACGGATACCTCACAGCGATCGCCCGCGAGGTCTCACTCAATCCGAAGCTAGCCACCTACTCCATCGAGGTCAAAGACGACAACGGTGACATCGTCGCCATCTTCGAGGGCATGGTCTATCGGAAGAGACAGACGATCGCACCTTAGCTGTCTCCGCGTCAACTGGACACATGGAATGACCGCGACCCAATCCATCTTCTGGGACGAGAAGCAACCTCCGAGGGCCAGTATTACGCGCCCCCTGTTGCGATGGTTCACGCGCCAGGCGCGTGACTTGCCCTGGCGACGCACGAAGGATCCGTACGCGATCTGGATATCGGAAATCATGCTCCAGCAGACGCAGGTCGCCACGGCCCAGCCCTACTACGAACGATTCCTGCATCGCTTCCCCACTGTGGAGAGACTCGCTCGCGCTCGGCTCGATTCAATCCTCAAGCTCTGGGAGGGGCTGGGCTACTACTCCCGCGCCCGCAATCTCCACCAGGCGGCCAAGACGATTGTCGCCCAGCATGGCGGCCGTGTCCCCAGGGACATGGACGCCCTACTGGCGTTGCCGGGAGTCGGCGCTTATACCGCCGGCGCAATCGCCAGCATCGCCTTCGGTCAGCGCGAACCGGTGCTCGATGGGAACGTCATGCGAGTCCTCTGCCGCCTGTTTCGCATCAAGAGGAACCCAAAGGAATCAGCCATCCAGAAGGAACTCTGGCTCCTCGCGCGGCGTCTGTTGCCCGCCACGCGTGTGGGCGATTTCAATGAAGCACTGATGGAGTTGGGCGCGGAGATCTGCCTGCCGCAGGCCCCGAGATGCGAGGCATGCCCGCTCTCTCGCATCTGTCAGGCTCGAAGCCATGGAGAAGAGCGTCGCCTTCCCCTTCGCGTCAAGAAGAAGCCCATCCCCCGGCACGTCATCGTCATAGGGATCATCTATCGAAAGGGTCGCGTCCTGATCGACAAGCGCAAACCCGAGGGCTTGCTTGGGGGACTCTGGGAATTCCCCGGCGGGAAGCAGGAGTCGGGTGAGAGCCTGAAACAAGCCCTGCGACGAGAGGTGCGTGAGGAGATTGGGATTCGTATACGCGTGATGCATCCTTTGGTCACTCTCGACCATGCCTACTCCCATTTTCGTATCCGGCTCCACGCGTTCGAGTGCGCCTACGTCTCCGGTACGCCGCGATGCCTGGGCTGCGACGATCTCAAATGGGTCTGGCCAACCGAACTCGACCGATACGCCTTCCCTGCCGCCAATGGTAAGATCATCAAAACCCTGCGAAACCGCAACAGCGAAGAACGCTGACAACCCGCCCTTGCACACAGTTCATCTCGCAACTATGATGCGCCTCTATATATACGCCCCGGTTACCATATCGGGACTAACAACCTCGCGATTGATGCAGAAAGGAGAAAGATGCATACGAAGAGACGTCACGCCCTGCACTGCTCTCTCTTGCTCACCCTTTGTTCGACCCTCTTTGTGGGCTGCTCACTCGACGGCAATCGCGCTGCGATTCGCCCCGAGACGTATCAGGAGACGATTCGCATCGCCTGCGTCGGAGACAGTATCACCTTCGGCGCGGGGGTCAAAGACCGCCCCTGGAACAACTATCCTCGGCAACTGAACCTGATGCTGGGCAGCCAATGGGACGTCAAGAACTTCGGCGTCAGCGGCGCTACGTTGCTGAAGAAGGGTGACAAGCCCTATTGGAATGAAAAGGCCTTTCAGGAGGCGCTGGCGTTCAAGCCCCATGCCGTGATTATCAAGCTGGGCACCAATGACACCAAGCCCCAGAACTGGAAACACAAGGACGAATTCCTATCCGACTATCAGGACATGATCGCTCAGTTCGCAGCGCTACCCACTCAGCCGAAGATCTGGGCATGTCTTCCAGTACCGGCGTATCCCGAGCGATGGGGCATTAGCGACGAGCGCATCCGTCAGGGAGTCATCCCCCTCACCAGGCAGGTCGCCGAAGACACCGGTGTTCCAGTCATAGACCTTTACCAGCCGCTCAGCGACAGACCGGAACTGTTTCCCGATCAGATCCACCCGAACGCAGAGGGAGCCAAGCTGATCGCGAAAGAGGTCTACCGAACCTTAACGGGCAACGACGCCCCGCCGCGTCTTCCCAAGGTGCTGATCATCGGAGATTCCATCTCGATGGGCTACTTCGAGCCCACCCGGGATCTGCTGATCGACAATGCCGAGATCCATCACAATCGGGGCAATGCCCAACACACCGCCTACGGGCTGGAGAAACTGGGCGAATGGCTGGGTGAGACCGAGTGGGACGTCATCCACTTCAATCATGGTCTCCATGACCTCAAGTACATCGACGAGAAAGGCAGGCGGGTCGATCCCGCGGTGGGCAAGCAACAGATCCCCATCGATCAGTACGAACGCAATCTGGAAGCGTTGACGGTTCGACTCAAGAAGACCGGGAGCGAATTGATCTTCGCCACGACGACGCCCACTCCCGAGGGCGCCTCCGGGCGGATCGCCGGTGACTCCGAGCGTTACAATCAGGTCGCCCGCAAGATCATGGCCAAACACGGCGTCACCGTTAATGACCTGTACGCCTTCGCGCAACCACAGCTCGCCGCCATCCAGAACCCCAGGGACGTCCACTTCAGCAGGAAGGGATCACGGCTTCTGGCAGAGCAGGTCGCCAAGTACATCACCCGAGCACTCGAGCAGTGACAATCCGTCGGCGCTGGCGCCTCAGACGAAAGGGCGCCAGCGCCGACAGGAAGACCTCATGACGACGGGATAGCCCGTCGCCTTAGATTTCCTGGCACGTTAACGCAAGCAGATGTTGTCGACATACAGCGTGTCCCGGTCGTCGTCCTCTTGGCCGGAACTCGTGCCATCACCCAGACCGATCGTGAGCTTCTGGACCGCCGTCAGGTCCACACCCGCATCGGTGATATCCGACAGGCTGACATCCCACGTGCGCCACGGGTCGGACTGCACGGCATAGCTGTACGGCAGTGTCACGGTCGCTTGGTTGCCGGCCGCATCCTCGACTCGCACGAACAACGACTGCTCGGCATTGTCCTTGCGACCGCGGAAAGTCACGCATAATGAACTGGGGCTGCTCACGGTCCAGTCCTGGGCCGCTTCGAAGGTACGCGTCGCTTCCGTCACAAACGGCTCATACTGGTTCTGATACTCGAACCGCAGGGCCTTGCCTCCCTGGTTCACCGTGCCCGTCTCCAGGAAGATATACTCGAAACCACCTTCGATATTGTGGACCCATGTCCCGGCGATATCCGCGGTATCAGCATACAGCTCGAAATCGTCGACCGGGGCTGTTTGTCCTGTCGTAAACTGCCAGGTATGGCCCTCCACCGGCCCGTTGGAACCGATCTGATCGATGCGCCACTGGTAGGTCGTGCCCGGCTCGAGAAGCCCCGGGCTGAAGCTGGCACCCTCCGCAGACGGATCGACCATTTCGAGGTTGCCCGGCGTTCCGAACCAGACCTGCCGGCCCGTGGCAAACGCCGCCTCGACCCACTGCAACACGGGAACGATCGAGGCGTCGGTCGCCCCGTCCAAGGGATAGAGGGCCACCGCGGAGGGCCCATCGGACAGCGCCGAAATGCTCCCGAAGGTCGTATGGAAACCGGCCGGTTCGGGCTGCTCGTTCTGCGCGAAGATTCCACTGATGCCTCCCGTAAAAACCTCATCGTGTCTGTCAGGATCTTCCCACCAGTCGTTGCCACTGGTGTCGACCATCGTCGGGGTGCGGGCCACCAGAGGACCGCCCTTGTACTCGTAGAGACTGCCCGTGACATAGACCGGCCCCGACCCCACGACATCCAACTCGGCGTAGTAGCTGCGCGCGTTGGCCAGGTTGGGGACCAGCACCTCAATGTCTTCATCCATGATGTTCTGATTCTGGATGGCTTTCTCCAGATCGATCTTGAGGTTGGCCGGGCCGCCGTCCCAGTCGATGTGCATGAGATAGCAGTCGGCTATGACGCCGGGCGCCGGCGTGGCCGTGCCGTCGCTGAAGATATAGCGAGCCCGCGCGAGCAGACCGTGGTAGTTGTGCGAGGCGTCGCCGGCCACGTTCACCACGGCGCCGACGCGTACATCGGTGAACGTCTCGTCACTGCCGAATCCAGCGCCGAAAGCCGCGCCGCCAACCCCTACGGACTCGGTCTCATCGAACGCCATGTAGTGAGTGCCATCCTCAGCCTCCAGGATCGGCTGGACGAATGTCCCCGTCACCTGTGGATAGGCCAGGAAATTCCACGTCTCCAGATCGAACTGCCCTCCCTCGAATGTCTCCACCCAATTACCGAAACTCACCGTGGCCATCGCCAGGACGGCCGTCACCACCCACACTATCGTGATTCGCATGCTCATCTTCTCTCTCCTCATCCAAGAAACATGGGATTCTCACGTGCATGGCGCGTCCGCGTATCGCTCCGCCGGCCATGCGACTGTGAATCAGTTGAGTTGCACGGTAGATCCTCCTTCTGCGACGGGTCCTCAGTCAACTCTATTCTATCGGATCACATCAGAGGGATCAACCACGAAAATGAGCCCAGAGACTCTCCGGAGCCCCAGGATGGCCCGCATGGGCCGGATTGTGCGAATGCAGCAGACGTGTGTCCGCCTCTGGGAGCGCCCCGGCGCGGCTTGGTTGGCTCGGCCAAGCACCCACACACCGATCCGTCAGAGCGTGTTCGGATCAAACGCTTCGCCCGCAGCCTTCTGTTCCCGGCGCGGCAGCGGCGGTTC
>JANQFY010000017.1 GCA_028277585.1 Sedimentisphaerales bacterium | reverse complement strand
CAATCTCCGACTCATTGTTCGTCTCGCGGGCCACTCTCAGTTCCCGTTCGAGTTCCTCGAGTCGTTCGCGTATCCAGGCGTCGTCTTCCTCGTCCTCCTCCCTCTCAAGCGAGGCGTCGCGCAGTTCCTCCAGAATCGCTTCGATCTCGGCGACCTCCGCGTCGTTGCCCTGCGCGCGGGCTTGGCGCAGTTCGCGCTCGAGTTCCTCCGCCCGTTCCGCGTGGGCGGCCTGTTCCTCGCCCTGCCCCCAGACCGGTGCGACACAGACGATCCCGATGTGCAGTGCGAACAACGCCAAGGCGATCATTTCTCGGATCATGGCCAATCTCCATCCATCCGGCGTTAATCGTTGCGACCACCTGCTATTCTACTATGGCCTGTAGTAGACGTCAACCCGCAATCCAGGGATTCTCCCGATCCGCGGCGTGCTCACTCGCCCTGCTGGTACTGAAACAGTTGCCTTCCCCAGTCGACCTCGATGGCATAGCGGATGCAGCGGCTGAACAAGGCGTCATCCATTCTCGGGCAGGTGATGCGGTGTCGAGCCAGAATCCGCTGGGCCTTGGTCGTCTCGAAAGTGCGGTCGTCGTAGAAATAGGGCTGGTAGACGTCCAGGTAGCCGGCGACGAGTTTCTCCAGTGCGTTGCGAGGTTCGGCTGTCAGATGGCCCGGGCCGACCAGTCGGATCCCGTCAATGTTGATGATGCGCCGCATGTAGACGAGCAACTCATCCAGCGTGTCCTGGCGATCGTTGACGATGTGGAAGATGCCCCCGTCCAGAGTGTCTTCCATGATCGCCAGAGTCGCCTGCGTGAGGAAATCGATCGGAATCAGATTCACCACGCCCATCTCGGCGCGCTCGATGCGTATGGATACCTGTAGAACGCCGTCCTCGCTACGGGTGACACCCATGCTCGTGGCGTGACGTCCCTCGTTCTCGGCGAAATCTCTTTCCCAAATCGTCTGTAGATAGTGGGCCAGCTTCATCGGGGCGTAGAAGGCGTTGAACAGCAGACTCTTGCCCGTCCGCGAATCGCCATAGACGATCGAGGGGCGATAGATGTTGGCACGGATCCCGTTGGCCCGGCAGGTTTCCAGGACGAGCCCTTCCGCGACGTGCTTGGTCTGTTCGTAGGCGTTGTGGAAGTGCTCCTGAGGGACGTACTCTTCTTCGCAGCGCCCGTGTCGCTGGCCCGCGACGTAGGCGGTGCTCATGTGATGGAAGTAATAGCACCCACTCTCGACTGCCAGTTGCAGCGCGTGACGCGCGCCTTCGACGTTGACCGCTTCGAGTTGCGATTGCTTGGTCTGGGAGAACGCCGTCTCGGCGACGCAGTGGAAGATCTCGTCGGTGTGGTCTTTCAGATAGGCGTACGTTTGCTCGTCCAGGCCGAAGCGCGGCTGGGTGATCTGCCCCTCGACGACCCGGTAGTTGCCCCCGGGCCGAAGGTCGAACCAGTCGAAGAGCTGTCGCATGCGCTGCTCGGCGCTCAAGCCATCTTTCGACCGGCACAGCAGGATCACGAAGTGCCCTCGGCGCAGCAGTTCGACTGCCAGATGGCTGCCGAGGAATCCCGTGCCGCCGGTCAATAGAATGGTGTTCTTCTTGTCCCGTCGCCTCTGGGCGATGAAATCCGCAGACTGTCGCACCGTGTTTGGCCTCCTACTGCGCAGGCTCGGGGTACAACAGGTTCTCTTTGCGGCACAGTCCCTGGAAGGGCACGACCGCTGCCGAGCGGCCGTTCATTTTCTTCATGTACCGGTCGATCGTCTCGGCGGCTTCATCGGCCGCGGCCCGGGCGTGCTCCCTCTCCTCGGGGTTCGTGTGGTCGTGGTAGAAGTCATACTCCAGGGCGGCCCGCTTACCGAAATCGATGGGGATCAGATAGCCGAAGTCGTTTCGCAAGCCGTGCTTGTCGGCGACCGCGCCGAGCTGCTCGCACAGTTCGACGATCAGATCGGGCTCGTCGAACGGCATGTACATAACCATCCCGAAGAAGGGACGTCCCCGACCCGTGCGGGACGACAGGATGCGGTACATGTTGAGCCAGACGAGGTCCGTCATCTCGGGTCGCCGGTAGAGATCGCGATAGAACTCGCGCATGTCCTCGTCGACGGCCGGCATGATATTGTCTGGTGAGGGCGACAGCGCCGCCTCGATCAGCGGCATCATCTCGGCATCGAAGAGGGTCTTGTAGAGCGTCCCGCCGCTGGGCAGATCGGCCAGCATCGCCAGCCCTTGCTCGCCGTGCAGTTGCGGCATGCTCAGCATCATGGTCCGAATGAGCTTCTCATCGATCGTCACCTCGGCCATGTCCTTGACAGCGGCCAGGTCGTACTTGTCGCCCAGCACGAGCAAGGCGTATTCGATTCCCATCTTCTCGCGGAAGAGTTGCTTGAGTTGCTCGGCTGTCTCGTTGGTCGGCGCCATGAAGGCCGAGACGTAATCGGCGCCAAGAATCCCAGCCGCGAAGCCCAGTCGCCGGAAACCTACCTCGCGCGCCATCGCGGCCGCTTCCTGGAGTGTGGGGAAGGGCACCAGGATCGCTGACTCATCCTCGGTCATTGGATAGAGCCGAATGCGCGCCTGCGTGCAGATCCCATTCGGCCCCGCGCCTTCCTTGTTGAAGTAGAAAGGGTTGGACTGGCGCGGATCGTTCATGGTGTAGAGTTCGCCTTCGGGGTCGACGAACTGCGCGTCGCTGCAATGGTCGGCGCCCATGCCGTAGGCGTGGGAGAACAGCGAGTGCATGTTCGTGCTGATCAGGTTGGCGCAAACGCAGGCGGCCGGCTCGACCACGCCGGCCCGCATCCCGTGCCGGTTGGCCTCTCTCTGCAGGTCGAAGGCGGTCACGCCGGGCCCGATCGTCGCCGTCCAGGTCTTGGGATCGACTTCCAGTTGTTTCATCCGCGTCAGGTCGATGATGATGCCGTCCCCCAGCGCCACGGCGAACGAACTGGCGCCGTTTCCACGCGCCGTGTAGGGCAGATCTGCGGCGCGGGCGATCTTGATGATCTCCTGCACTTCGACGGTCGAGGCGGGCATCGTCACGTAGCGGGGCATACACCGCTCGGCCAGCGGGAAACGGTCGACGGAATACGCCACCAGGATGGCTGGGTCGTTGCTCGACCACTCGGCGCCGGTCACTGCTTGCAGACGCTCCAGCACGTCGTCAGTTTGTGGTTGCACGACCGCCAGGCCCTGCTCAAGATGAGAGGCGATGTGTTCCTTGAGCGCCCTCATCACCTTGATGGGGCGCAGTTCACGGACGAAGTAGCATTGCTTGTCGCACTTGCCGCAGAGGGTGCAGGACTCGACGATGTCGATCAGCTTCTCCGTGACGGGGATGACCTCATCGGCCAGCGCCGCGGCGATCTCCATCCGTCCCTGAGGGTAGTAGCTGACATAGCCCGACTGGGTTCCCGAGGCACAGACGCCGGTTCCCAGAAAATCGATCCGGCACATCGCGTAGTGCACGCATTTGCCGGCAATGCCCTTGATCTCTTGCAACGTCACTGGCGAAACCTCCCAAATCATCAGGTGACATTCCACACACGTGTTGCAGCTGGAAGCTGCAGCGAGCGGTGTCCGCCGAACCCAGGCGGGACCGCGCCGGCACACGAATTTCGATTGTCCTGTATACCCTTTTCTATCCGGGATGCAAGGCAATCTCCGGGCTGGCGGTCTCAGTCGGATGTCGTGACCCAGTCCTTTTCGGTTTGCACAATGGGTCGGGCTCGTTAAGATGGCGTCCCTGGTGGTCAAGGTGATTTCGCTCGAGTGAGAAGGACGGCGCGACGCTTATGAGTTCAGAGACAGCCAAGCAGACGATCCTGGTGGCGACGACGAATCCGGGCAAGGTTCGCGAGCTGCGGGCGATGCTCGATGCGAACGTTCAGTGGAAAGCGCTGTCGGATTTCCCCGGAATCGGGGAGGTCGAAGAGGACGGGGCGACGTTCACCGCCAATGCGCAGAAGAAGGCGACCGAATACGCCCAGGCGACGGGGCTCTGGACCTTGGCGGACGATTCGGGTCTGGTCGTCGATGCACTGGACGGTGCACCGGGTGTCAAGTCGGCGCGTTTCTGCGGCGAGGTTCCTCCCGGCACGGATCGCAAGGTCATCGACCAGCGTAACATCGTGAAATTGCTCGAGATGCTCAAGGACATACCGGCCGAGCAGCGTACGGCGCGGTTCGTCTGCCACATCTGCCTGGCCCGCCCGGACAAGGTCCTGCTGGAGACGCACGGCCAGGTCGAGGGTTGCATCGTGGATGAGCCGGCCGGCGACAACGGCTTCGGATACGACCCGGTCTTCTTCATTCCGTCGCTGGGCCAGACGGCGGCGCAACTGCCCGACGAGCAGAAGAACGCCGTCTCGCATCGCGGCAATGCGATCGCGCAGTTCAAACCCCTTCTGAACGAACTGCTGGCGGACATGGAGAGTATCGGTTAGCGCCACGGTTGTTCGGTCGCTGTCGTTTCTCAAGACAACGATTGACTCGGCTCAGTCAAATCACTAAACTGCGGTTTTGGTGGGTGATACGGGCGTTCCTATGAATTGCGTTGTCAACCTCTGGGTATCAGTGTGAGGGTCATGTCTGAATCGATGTCGGAATTTGACGGGTGCGAGGTCTTCCCTGAGAAGAAGGAAGAATGTGGGTTGATTGGCATCTATGGCGATCCGGAGGCGGTCCAGAAGGCCTACTTCGGGTTGCACAGCCTTCAGCATCGGGGCCAGGAGGCGGCCGGGATCGCGAGCAGCAACGGCGAACTGATCCAGTGCTACAAAGGCATGGGGACGGTCTCGCGCGTTTTTCGCCGGGGTTCGGGCGTTCTCGAGAAGCTGACGAATCCCATCGCGATTGGCCATGTGCGGTACTCGACGACCGGCGCGTCCAAGGCGGCCAACAGCCAACCCATGTTGGCCGAGTACTCCCGGGGCCAGGTCGCGGTCGCGCACAACGGCAACCTGATCAACGCGAGCCTGCTGCGCGACGAGTATGAGGCCTACGGGAGCATCTTCAAGTCGACCAACGACACGGAGATCATCGTCCACCTGTTGGCCAAGCCGACGCATCAGAGCAAGCCGGATCCGCTGGGCCATGTCGTGAACCACCTCCAGGGCGCTTATTCGCTGATCTTCATGTTCGCCGACCACCTCCAGGCGGCCCGCGATCCGTATGGGATCAGGCCGCTCTGCGTGGGCCGGACCGACAAGGGAGGTTACGTCGTCGCCAGCGAGAGCTGCGCCATCGACGCTATCGGAGGCGAGTTCATTCGTGAGGTCGAACCGGGTGAGATCGTTCGGCTCGACGAGAAGGGGCTCCATAGCCGGTTCTTCGTTACGCCGGGAAGCGTCACGCCGGCGCACTGCATTTTCGAGCACGTCTATTTCGCCAAACAGAACTCCCACTTCTTCGGGGAGAATGTCCACACGCTGCGTAAGAAATTTGGTCATCGGTTGGCCCGCGAGTATCCGGTTGAGGCCGACGTGGTGATCCCCGTGCCCGACTCCGGGACCGCCGCGGCCGTTGGCTACGCCGAGGAGAGCGGTATCCCGTTCGATATGGGCTTCGTGAGGAGCCACTACGTTGGACGCACGTTCATCTCGCCCGAGCAGAAGCTGCGCGAGCTGGCGGTCAAACTGAAACTGGCGGTGATCCACGAGGTCGTCAAGGGTAAGCGGGTCGTGGTAGTGGACGATTCGATCGTTCGCGGCACGACCACTCGCGGCAAGATCCGCACCCTGCGCGAAGCAGGCGCCAAGGAACTCCACATGCGGGTCAGTTGCCCGCCCATTCGGTTCCCGTGCTACTATGGGGTCGATTTTCCCACGAAGGAAGAGCTGCTGGCGAACAACCGGAGTCTCGACGAGATCAAGGACTTCCTTGAGGTCGACAGCGTGGGCTACCTCTCGCTGGAGGGGATGCTCGACTGTGCGACCTTGCCTAACGACCACTACTGCACCGCCTGCTGGGCCGGCAAGTACCCGATCCCGATCGACATCGCGCTGAACAAGTTCGCGATGGAGCACTACCAGATGACCATGTTCGAGGATTTTTCGACCGCCCATGAGTGAGTACGTAAGCTACGAACAGGCCGGGGTGAACATCGACGCCAACGATGAGATGGTCGGGCGGATTCAGCACAGCCTGGCCAGCACGTTCGGGCCGCGGGTCATCGCGCTGCCCAACGGATTCGCGGGTCTGTTCCGGCTCGACTACGACGAGAAGCTCTTCAAGAAGAACTACAAGAACCCCGTCCTGGTCGCGTGCACCGATGGGGTGGGCAGCAAGGTCCAGTTGGCCGCCAAGGCCAAGAAATTCGACACCGTCGGGATCGACCTGGTCGCGATGAGCGTCAATGACATGCTCGTCATCGGGGCTGAACCACTGTTCTTCCTGGACTACCTCGCGGTCAACACGCTCGAACCGGCCTTTGTGGCTGATCTGGTCCAGGGCATCGCGGCCGGCTGTCGCATGTCCGATTGCGCCTTGATCGGCGGGGAGACCGCCGAGATGCCGGATACCTATCGCAAGGGCGATTTCGACATGGCGGGTTTCGCCGTCGGGGTGGTCGAGCGCGATAAGATCATTCGGGGTAAGAAAGTTCGCCCGGGCGATGTCATCCTGGGCCTGCGCTCCAGCGGCCTGCACAGCAACGGCTATACCCTCGCCCGCAACGTCTGCTTCAAGCGGGCGCGCATGAAGATGAAAGACGTCATGGACGAACTCGACGGGACCACGGTCGGTCAGGCCCTGCTGGAGCCGACCCGCATCTACGTCCAGCCGATCGTCAAGCTACTCAACAAGTACAAGGTCAAGCGCGTCGTCCACGCGATGGCGCATATCACCGGCGGGGGGCTGGTCGGCAACATCCCCCGCGTTTTGCCCAAGGACTGCAACGCGGTGATCAAGACTTCGAGCTGGCCCGTGCCGAAGGTCTTCCCGTTCCTGCAGGAGGCCGGCCCGATCGAGGAGCAGGAAATGTTCCGCGTGTTCAATATGGGGATCGGTTTCGTGCTGGTCGTCGCGGAGGACTTCGCCGATTCGATCGCCAGCAAGCTGATCAAGTGGGGCGAGAAGGTCAACCGGATCGGCAAGATCACCCGCGGGACCGGCAAGGTCATCCTGAAGAACTGATGGCGCCGCTGGTACGACTGCCGTTGGCATGCAGGCCCTCCGATCCCGCCTCCCGACTTGTCATCCTGAACGAACGTGAAGGATCTGGTCCGGGAATGGGACGCCTGCTTAGTCTTCCGGGCGACTCTCCTTGCTTGGCCCAGATCCTTCGGCAGAGCCTCAGGATGACAGCCACTGAGGGCAGATTGGAGGGACTCTTGCAGGCGCGAGGAGTACCCACGCGGCAGAGAGGGGCGACAAGCTGACCATGCCCCCATCCTCGCGAAACCTGTCTTACCTTCTGCTTGGGACTGCCCTCTACGGCGCCTTTGCTGTTTACCTCTACCAACCCTATTTCACAGGTTTCACGCGATGGGATTGGCTTCTTCCCGTTAACGCCCTGGCTGCGGCGGTCGGTTGCTTCATACTGAGCCGTCGCTGGGTGATCGGCTTTTCGGGTTCTTTCCTGGCCGGGGTGGTCTACGGCTTCGGCCCTTTCCTGCTGGCTCTGGGCGGGTTCCATCCGCTGGCGGGTCTGCTGGCCGCGTCGATCCCCTGGTTGTTCATGCCCGCCGCTCATATTGGCCTGCGTCGGCGCGGCCCGATCAGTGCGTTGCTCGCCCTGGTTCCCTTCGCGGCGGTCGTCGGCTTCTTCCTGTTCTTTCGCCTGGTCGCTCAGTACCGCCTGTTCGCCGTGCCGATCCAACCCGTACTGGAGCCGACCGACCTGGTGGGCTTCCTCGCGCCGCTGGTGATGGTCAGCCGCACCGCCGCATTGCCCAGCCTGTACCATATCCCCATCGCGCCGCTGATCCTGGGCCTCGGCATGATGCTCAAGGCCCGCCGGTTCGGCGTTCTGACCGTCATCCTTCTGGGGCTGGCGCTGACGTTCTGCCGATCCTACCTCGGTCCTGGCCCGGTCGCGTGGCTGGGCGTCAGTCCGATCCTCTGGCTGAGCATCCCGCTGACTTGTCTGGCGGTGCTGGCGGGCGTCGGTCTGCAAGGCCTGATCGAGGCCGGTACGTCCGATCGCAAATGGCTCCTCGCGATCGCCCTGGTCCTGGCCGCCCTGGCGGTCCTGACACTCATGCTGGCCGCGAAGTACTTCCAGGTCATCTTCGGCCTGGCCGATGGGTACGCCCGCCTCTTTGTCGAAGCGGCCAAGATGTACCTCGTCGGCGCCCTGGCGGTCGGGATCGTCTTCTTCATGGCCTGGAAACAACTCCGCTTCCGCTGGCTCCGCTGGGCGGTCCTCGCGGCCGCCCTGGGACTGGACATCTACCTCGGCGCCCTGCACCTGATCGGCAAAGTCCTCTGAACCTGACCCCGCCCGCAAGCGAATAGTCAGGGAGGTGTCGCGTCGTTCGGAGTGTTTGGTGATGGCCTCGGGTGAATTCGCATCAACCATCGCCTAGGCCTGCGGCCTAGACGCTGCCACCCATTATGAAGACAGAGTCGGAGGGATCGGATGCAGGATCGGATATCACAGGCTGATGACAATATGGACGCCTTCAACGTCGAGGCGCACGTGCTGTGCGATGACGGCGTGTTTCCGAACAATCCGAAGTTGCCTTTGTTGCTCTATCACCAGGCGCTGGACCTGACCGGTCCCGATGCACCGGAGAGGGTTCTCGAACGATTCGCCCAGAACCGTTGGGCTGGGGGATGGGTCAATGGGATCTATGGATTTCATCACTACCACAGCACCGCGCACGAGGTGCTCGGGATCGCCTCCGGGCAGGCTCGGGTCCAGCTTGGGGGTGAGGAGGGTCTGATCGCAACGGTCACAGCAGGCGATGTCATAGTCATCCCAGCCGGGGTGGCTCATAAGAACCTCGGCGCCGACCCCGGCTTCACCGTCGTCGGCGCCTATCCCCAGGGTCAGCATCCCGATATGTGCTACGACAAGCCGGGCGAACGCCCTGAAACTGACGAGACCATCGCCCGCGTTCCTTTCCCGGAGTCCGATCCGCTCGCCGGGCCCGCCGGGGCCTTGATGCGCCACTGGACCGCCTAGCTCCGCCCCTGGCGCGAAATTGGAGATCGCGCCGCCGGATTGCCGATAGGCACGGATAGGAGGGGACTTTCTAGGAGGTTGTCATGCGGGCGTCCATGTACATTGCCATCGTTCTTGGGCTCGTTGTCTGTCCGGCCGCTCAGGGCAAGAGCAGGTCGATCCATGTGTTTGTGGCGCTCTGCGACAACGAACACCAGGGGATTGTCCCCGTCCCAAAGAAGCTGGGTGACGGTGACGACCCGGCCAACAATCTCTACTGGGGCGCCCTGTACGGCACGAAGGCGTTTCTCAAGCGGAGCAAGGACTGGACGTTGCTAGCCAGTCAGAAGCGACCATCCGAGTTGATCCTGGAGCGAGCCGTCTTCAAGCACGCGACCAAGGACGCCTATCTCGTGGCGGACGCCTATCGCGGTGCTGAGATCAAGCGGGCCGTGCAGGGTTTCGTCAACGCTACGGCTGGTAAGAATCGAACGCGACTCAAGTGCGGCGACGCTTCAATCGCCATCGGCGGGGCGGCCGACCTCGTCGTCTACGTTGGTCACAATGGGCTGATGGAGTTCACGGTGGGCCGGCCCAAACTTCCAGCCGGCGCCGGCCGGAGGGACGCAATCGTGCTGGCGTGCAAGACCAAGCCGTACTTTCAGCCGCATCTGGCCGCCCTGCAGTGTCGCGCCGTCCTGCTGACGACCGGCTTCATGGCGCCCGAGGCGTACACCCTGCAGGCCGCGCTGGCCGGATGGCTCGCGGACGAAACCGGCGCCCAGATCAAAGACCGCGCCGCCCGCGCCTACCACGAATACCAGAAGTGCGGCCTCAAAGCCGCCCGGCGATTGTTCTACGCGGATGGATAATGCCGGGGGCTACCGGAACAGATCCGAGTGCGATCCCATCCGTTCTAGAATCAGGTCGTTCCCCTCAACTCGGTAGATCAGCAGCCAGTCCGATGCAATATGGCACTCGCGATGGGCCTTCCAGTCGCCGGAGAGATTGTGGTCTCTGTTCTTCGGAGGTAGAGGTGTGCCCTCGACGAGCCGGTCCAGCACAGAACGCAGCGCCGTCATATTCTTGCGCTGTTTCCTGGAGCGCTTGTAGTCCTTCTTGAACTGCCCCGTCCAGACAATGTTCAAGACTCCAACTCCTCAAAGAGTTCGTCGACACTCGAGGCGGCGTGGAGGTCTATCCCCTGCTCAGCCTCTCTTAGCGTCTTGGCGGTCAACTCGTTGGGGATCTTGACCTCGAACGGGAGGCCCTTCTGCAGGACAACCTGTCGTAGGAACAGCTTCACTGCCTCGGACATGGAGATGTGCAGCGCCCCCAGAACTGTCTGAGCCTGCTTCTTCGTTTCTTCGTCTATCCGTATCTGAATCGTCGCCGCGCTCATAGGGCACCTTCCCAAACCTAGGTCTTATGTAGTGCTATTGAGGTTACATTGTCCATACATTATACATACAAATATACTCGGCTAGAGTCAAGCCAAACTCCAGGAAATCAGGCCTATGAAGGGCAGATCTTACCTGTGGATAGCGTTGGACAAGCGACAAGGCGCTAGGCTTGTTGGTTCCGATACGCTCCCGGACTGCATCCGAGATGTCGCCGAAACACGGTGGCAAAGTACTGGCTCGAGCTGAACCCATAGTCCATGGCGATGCGACTGATGCTCAACTCGGGCTTGCGGACGAGTTGCTCGGCGGCGGCCTTGACGCGTTCGCTGTTGAGGTACTTCATCGGGGTCATATTGGTCAGTTGCTTGCAGTGCTGGACAAAGGCCGGCGTGCTGAGCCCGCACTGGTCGGCCATGTCCTCCAGCGTCCACGCCTGGCTCAGGCTATGCGGATTCTGCTTGATGTCGCTGAAGAACAGTTGGACCGTACGCCGCGTGCTGGACAGGAACGGGTCCAGCGGGACGCGGCGCTGGCGCAGCAGGTCCAGGACCAGCAGCCAGGCCTCGTTGAGATAGACCGTGATATGGGAGAGGTTCTTCTGCGCGTCGTCGCGGCCCACCACGTCGCTGATCCGGCGGAAGCAGCCGGCCAGCCCGTTGTCCGCGCGCCAGATGGGCTCTTCATGGTGCCGGAGCATGTCCGTCAGATCGGCGATGTCGTTCTTGGCCAGGACGAGCCAATTCGGCCAGTTCCACGCCTGATTCGGACGGCGCACCCCCACGTCGAGGATGATCCAGTGCAGGCGGCTGGGCCCAATACAGGGCTCGCCAAAACGGTGGAGCTGCCAGGGCCGCGTAATGGCCAAATCGTTGGGCTCCATCACGTAGCTCTGGAGGTCCACGCCCAATTCCAGGCGGCCGCTCTCCAGGAAGAGCAGCTCGATACCCTCATTGCGGTGCCAGTCCAGGCCCCAGTCCAGTTGTTTCTTGATGTCCCAGAATCCCACGCTGCTGACGCCCGGCAGTTCGGAGCGCCCCAGACGCTTGCCGGGATAGCCGCCGTGTGCTAACGTGCAGTATTGGCGAATCTCGCCGCTCTTGACGCCCTCGGTCAAGGGGCGGCAGGTATAGGCCTGCCAGTTCCTGCCTTTGGCTTTGAAGATCGGTCGGAGCCGGGCCATGGGGTTACCGCCATGTTCAAAATACTTAAATCATCGATATTGAACGGCAATACGCTGCTGGAAGCGTATCATGTCCGTATGGCGTTGGCAAGAGCCATGCGCTTTGAGGCAGATGTACAAACAAAGGAGACTCTATGGCACGTTCGAATGATTCCAATCAGGGCCGCATGACGACCCGTCGCGATTTCCTCAAGGCCTCCACGGTGGCTGCTTCCGCGGCCGTTTCCGGTTCGCTGAGTCTCCAATCCAAGGCCCATGCCGCCGGGCGTGACATCATCCGGGTTGGCATGATCGGTGCCGGCGGGCGCAATACCGGCGCGGCCGCCCAGGCGTTGGCGGCCGATCCCGGTGCTCGCCTCGTGGCGATCTGCGACATCTTCATGGACCGGGTCAAGAGCAAGCGCGACATGCTCAAGAAACAGAAGGGCGATCAGGTCATGGTCGACGACGATCACTGCTTCGCCGGCTTCGACGGGTACAAGCATGTCATCGAGGCCTCGGAGGTGGTGGTGATCGCCAACGCCGCCAAGTTCCACCCTCTGCACAGCTACAAGGCTATTGAGGCGGGCAAACACGTGTTCGTGGAGAAGCCCCACGGGATCGATCCGGCGGGCATGAAGCTGATGCGCAAAGCCGCCGCGTTGGCCAAACAGAAGGGGGTCTCGCTGGTATCCGGCCTGCAGAGCCGCTACCATGAGGGCTACATCGAGACGGTCAAGCGATTGCACGACGGCGCCATCGGCGATGTCGTGGCGGCCGAAGAGACCTGGCTGCGTGCGCCGTATGTCATCATCGACCGCGCGCCGGGCCTGTCGGAACTGCAGTGGCAATGCAGCACGCAGTATCATTTCGGTTGGCTGTCGGGCGATGACGTGGTGCAGACCCTGGTCCACAATCTCGACCGCTCGCGCTGGGTGATGGGCGACAAGTCGCCGGTCAAGTGTCACGGCCTGGGCGGACGCTCCTCGATGACGGATCACATCTACGGGAATGTCTTTGACCACCATTCCGTGGTCTATGAATTCGATGGCGGGGTGCCGGTCTATGCCTTCTGTCGCACCACGACCGGCTGTCACAATCAGAACTCCAGCGTGATCATTGGCACCAAAGGCAGAGCCAATGTGACGCGCTGTCAGATCTGGGGCGAGAACGAGTGGCGCTGGAAGGGCCGCTGCAACCCCTACCAGAAGGAACACGACGAACTGTTCGCGTCGGTCCGCTCGGGCAAGCCGATCAATAACGGCGAATACATGGTGGACAGCACGATGATGACTGTCATGGGACAGCTCTCCTGCTACACGGGCAAGGAAGTCACCTGGAAGCAGATGCTCGAATCGGACTTCGCCTACGCTCCGCGTCCGGAGGATTGCCGCGATGATATGGAGCCTCCGGTCAAGCCCGGCCCGCACGGCCGATATGCCGTACCGATCCCGGGTCAGACGGTGATGCTGTAGGACAGACACGACCGAACAATGATGAGGCTATCGACCATGAGAAAGCCATTCATGAAACGACGTGCGATGCTTGCACTGGCGCTTGTTCTGCTGGGCGTCGGGATGATGCTGAGCGGCTTGGCCCAGGCGCAGCCTGCGGGCAACTCCAAGCGCATCTTGATCGTGACCGGGGAGGACTACCCGGGCCACAAGTGGCGCCAGACGACCCCCGTCCTGAAATCACTCTACGGGCCCGATCCACGCTTTCACGTCGAAGTGGTCCAGGACCTGAGTAAGCTGCCCTCCCTGAATCTGCAAGCGTACGACGCGGTCGTGATGCACTTCAAGAACTACGATCCCAACGTGCCGGGGCGAAAGGGTTTTGACAATCTGGCGCGTTTCGTCAAGCAAGGGGGCGGTCTGGTCCTGGTGCACTTCGCCTGCGGCGCGTTTCAGGAATTCAAAGACGACTTCACGCAACTGGCCGGGCGCGCCTGGAACCCCAAGCTGCGCGGACATGATCCGCACGGCGAATTCACCGTGAACATCACCGATCGGAAACATCCCATCACGGCCGGGCTGGAGGATTTCGCGATCACCGACGAACTCTATACCTGCCTGGACGGCAAGGTTCCGATCAAGGTGTTGGCCGGCGCCATATCGAAGGTCGATGGCAAAGTGTATCCCATGGCTTTCGTATTGAACTACGGCAAGGGCCGCGTCTTTCACTGTGTCCTGGGTCATGACGTCAAGGCGTTGAGCAATGCCGGTGCCGGGCGGTTGTTTCGTCGCGGCACGGCCTGGACGGCTCGACTGACACCGGTGGCGAGACCAGAGAAGTAATCTCATGCGGATCGATTCCAACGGATCGAAGTCTTGAGGAGATCGAGATGTCAACGAACGGCACCGAACTGACACGACGCGAATTCGTTGCCGCCGCCTCGTCGACGCTGGCGGGCGCAGCAGTTGGACGCGCGGCTTCTGAACGAAGGAAGGAAAACGCTATGATGAGAATCGGCTTCCACACGGATGCGTTCAATTCGTCTTACTGGAACTTCGAGAAGTGCCTGCAGTGGGCCCAGGCCAACAACGTGCATCGGATTGAGTGCGGGATCATTGACGGTGTCAGTTGGATCCACGGCCTGGGGTATCAACCTCATGTCGCGCTGTACGAAGACCCTCTGCTGCTGCGCCGCAAGATGGAGAAGTACGGGGTCCAGTTCTCGCAGGTGGACGCCGCCTTTCCGCTGTCCGGCAAGGACGGCCCCCTCTACGGCGTACCCTATGTGCTCAAGACGATCCCCTGGGCCAAACTGGCTGGGTGCGAACGCATCGCCACTACGGATGGGCTGCACAAGCCTGAAGGCCTCTCCGACGACGGCGCTATGGAGATCATGAAGCGCAGCTACGGCCAGATCATCGAGGTCGCCGAGGCCTATGAGATCATCATCAGTATCGAAGTGCACGGCTACTTCACCACCAATCCCGATAGAATGGCCCAGATGCTGGACTTCTGCGATTCACCCTATCTGCGTATGAACATGGATACGGGCAACACCTACATCGCAGGTCAGGATCCGGTGGCTTTCTGCGAGCGATTCAAAGAGAAAGTCACTCACACCCATATCAAGGATGTCAGTCAGTCTCTGGCCGCGGCGGTACGCGGGGAGCAGACGGGCATTGCCGTTAGCCATTGCGCCATCGGTGATGGCGTTAACGCGGAGAACATCAAGAAGGTGCTCGCCATCCTGCGGGACAGAGGCTTCGACGGCGTGCTCAGCATGGAGTGCGAAGGCGCCGGCGGGCCCATGATCGAGAAGTCGCTCGCCTGGCTGCGGGCGACTCTGGCGGAACTTGACATTCCCTCGGATGGGTAGGTCGGTCGAGCCCCTGGGCTGGAGAAAGAGGGCCGGGCGTGCCGTTTTCGCACGTCAAGACACGCCCGGTTTCGGACGATAGGGAGATAGAGAATGCCGGAAGAAGGCCGTGCTGATCGATGTTGCACGGGCCGAGCGATTCTGGTACAAATGAAGTGGGTTAGAGTTGCACTTCCCGGGGCTGTCGGTCGTCTGGTGGTGTCGGCGAGCCATGCGGGGAAGTTTGGAGCGGCGTAGCGAGCGTATCGGGGGACGAGGGTACGGGCGCGGTGTGTTCTTCTTGGACGCAGAGCGGAGCAAGGGGCACCAGGCGAGCGGGTCTGTCGCAGCGCCGATTCACCATCCTGACTTCACGATCTGCGCCACCATCGCGTGCTCGCACCTGCGATGCAGCCGCCGGGACGCTTCATCTGGAGGAACCACTACCGTAGCAAATACCATGGTCGCGAGGTCTAGTTTTCTTGAAGGAGGATCGTCATGTGTCCAGCCAGACAGATCAAGAATGTAAGACTCAGTGCTGTGTTGTGCGGATGTGTGCTATTGCTGTTATTCAATCCCCTTCTGATCGCGGCCGATCCGGACGTGACAGGGTTGGTGCTCTACCTGCCGCTCGAAAGCGCAACCGACCCGGTTGATGCATCCGCCGATCCCGCGACGGTAATCGTCCATGGCGCGCTCAATTCCGTGGACGGTCAGCTCGGGACCAAGGGGCTCGAGTTCGACGGGAACAACGCCAACCGGCTGGAAGTTTCCGACGCGGACAAGCTGGACGGGATGTCTGCGCTGACCGTCGAGGGTTGGATGCTGGCGCGGAACCTGGCGAGTCACGAGGGGATCTCGCTCGTCTCCAAAAGGAACGCGTTCAACGATGGTGATGTGTACAACCTGTTCATCTGGACCGGCCAGTTGATCAACGGTCGCGTCAACGGAAACAACACGGGCATCGGTCTATCCACCACCGCCATCCAGGACGACACCTGGTACCACGTCGCTCTGGTGTTCGACGGGCAGGGCGGCGCGGGCGAGATGATCAAGCTCTACGTCAATGGTGTCCTGGAGTCCAGCGCTGACCACCCGAACAACGCCGTTAACTCGGGCGATGCGCCCGTCTGGATCGGCGAATTGGACGCGGCCCGAGGGTTTGCCTGGGATGGTATCCTCGACGAGATCGGCATCTGGAACATCGCTCTGACCGACGAGGAAGTCAACGAACTGATGATCCGGAGCAAGGCGAAGATGCTCAAGGGCGAAATCGCCGGATCTCCCGTGCCGCCGGACGAGGCGACCGATGTGCCCATCAACACCGATCTGGCATGGTCCCCCGGTGAATATGCCGTCACGCACGATGTCTATTTCGGCACGGCGTTCGAGGACGTCAACGACGGCGCGGGCGCCCTCGTCGGCCCGGGCCAGACGGCGACGAGTTACGATCCCGACGGCGTGCTCGAGTTCGGACAGACCTACTACTGGCGCATCGACGAAGTCAACGGGGCGCCGGACAACACGGTCTTCAAGGGCGATGTCTGGAGCTTCACCACCGAGCCGGTGGGCTATCCGATCGAGGGTGTCATTGCCACGAGCAATGGAACCCCCCAGGCCGGGTCGGGTCCCGAGAATCTGGTCAACGGTTCGGGCCTCAACGCCGACGACCAGCACTCGGTCGACAGTCCCGACATGTGGCTCGCCAGCCCGGCCGACGATGAGCCTCTCCACATCGCGTTCGAGTTCGACCAGGTCTACAAAATGCACGAGATGCTGGTTTGGAACTACAACGTACAGTTCGAACTCTTGTTGGGTTTCGGTGTTAAGAACGTCACGGTCGAGTACTCCGAGGACGGCGTCGATTGGACGGCTCTGGGCGACGTCGAGTTGGCTCAGGCAACCGCCCGGGCGGACTACAGCGCCAACACGATCATCGATTTGCAGGGCGTCCCGGCCCGGCACGTCCGACTCATCGTCAACGAGGGCTTCAGCATGATGGGCCAGTTCGGTCTTAGCGAGGTGCGCTTGCTGTACATCCCGGCCCAGGCCCGCGAGCCCAACCCGACCGACGGCGCGACCGACGTAGGAGTCGACACGGCACTCAGTTGGCGGGCCGGACGCGAGGCGGTCTCGCACGAGGTGTACTTCGGTGTCGATGCCGAGGCGCTGGAGCTGGCCGATACCACCGAAGCGGCCCGTTTCGAACCCGGGGCGTTGGATCTCGGAACGACCTATTCTTGGAGGATCGACGAGGTCAACGAGGCCGATGCGATCGCGAAGTGGGTCGGCCGTACCTGGAGCTTCACGACCCAGGCGTATCTGGTCGTCGATGATTTCGAGAGCTACGACGACGAGGAGAATCGTATCTACCAGAGCTGGGTCGATGGCTACGGGGTCAACGACAACGGTTCGCAGGTGGGCAATCTCGAGTCGCCGTTCGCTGAGCAGACCATCGTCAAGAGCGGCAATCAGTCCATGCCGTTGTTCTACGACAACTCCGGCGCCTCGATGTCTGAAGCGGAGCTGACGCTGAACCAGAACTGGACGACCAACGGCGTTCAGAGTCTGGCGATCGCATTCCACGGGGCGGCCGGCAACGCGGGCCAGCTCTACGTCAAGATCAACGGCACGAAGATCGCCTATGACGGCGACGCCGGGGACATCGCGCTTGGTGCGTGGCAAGCGTGGAACATCGATCTGTCCACGGTCGGC
>JANQFY010000457.1 GCA_028277585.1 Sedimentisphaerales bacterium | reverse complement strand
CGTGAACTCGAGCGTCCAGGCGTGCAGGGCGCAGCGGGCGATGACGGGGTTCTCGGCGGCCGCTTCACCGTCGGCCAGTTGCCAGGGGTAGACCAACTTGCCGCCGTACATGTCGTCAGCCACGATGGGATGCTTCAGGTGGGCCAGGTGCACGCGGATCTGGTGGGTGCGCCCCGTCTGGGGTCGGCAGTGCACGAGCGAGTACCCGCGAAAGGCCTCGATGACCTCGTAGAACGTCACCGCCTCTTTGCCCGTGTCGGGGCGCACGGCGTACTTCTCACGCACCTTCGGATGGACACCGAGCGGCGCGCTGATCCGGTCGGCGGTCAGTTCGGGCGTTCCGTGAACAATGGCGAGATAGCTCTTCTTGGTCTGGCGCAGTTCGAATTGCTTGGCGATCTTCCACTGAGCCGTGTCGCGCTTGGTGACGACCATCACGCCTGTCGTGTTGCGGTCGAGTCGGTGTACGATGCCCGGCCGGAACTCGCCCAGGCCGCTCGATAGCTGGTCCGAATAGAACGCCAGCGCGTTGACGAGCGTCCCATGCCGGTTGCCCCGGGCCGGATGGATGATCAGGTCGCGCGGCTTGTTGAGGATGATCAGGTCATCATCCTCGTAGATGATGTCCAGGGGAATGTCCTCAGGCTCGATGTCCTTGCTGGGCGGTTCGGGGACGACGAATTCGATCACATCGCGATGGGTCAGCTTGAAGCTGCACTTGACCGGCTCGCCGTTGACCTTGACGGTGCCGGCCTTGATGGCGTCCTGAATGAAGCGCCGGCTCAGGTTGCTGAACCGCCCATGCAGATACTTGTCGATCCGCCGCTCCCGGATGGAGACCCCGACGTGAAGGATCTGCGGCTCACCGTTAGGTTCCGGCAACTCATCCATAATCTCGGCGCTAATTGCCGGCCGCCTCATTGGGCTCGGCCGCGGGCGTCTCAGTGGTGGGGGCAGTCGGGGCCGCCGCGTCATTGGCGTCCGGCGTTGGTATCGTCGGCGCGTTGGCGTCTTCCACTGTCTCGATCTTGAACGGTACGGCCGGGCCGTCCTGCCCCAGCGTGACAGTCGGCGACGAAGCGGCGGCGTCGGTCGGTGTCGGGGCGGGCGCCGGCGGGAAGATCACGGCGGCCTTGTAGTCGTCCGCTGTCTTGAGCCGATGGGCGGCGGCCGCCTGGGCGGCGGTGCCGTCGTAGTCAGCGTTCTCAGCCACTTTCTGATAGGCGGCCTTCGCTTCAGCGAAGTTGCCCAGTTCCTCGTCGCAGAGTCCCAGTCCGAGTTCAGCCGTCGCGGCCAGCACGGGAATCGACGCGGCCTTCTCCAGGGCTTCGCGGTAGGCGGTCTGTGCCTGGGCGATTTGCTTGGCTACCTCCTCACGCGTGGCATCGGTCAGTCGGTAATGCAATTCAGCGCGGAGCGCTTCGGCGCGTTTGATCAATGCCAGGGCCGCCATGCCCTTGTTGCTGCTGTTCTGGGCAAAGCTCTGCAGGTCCTGGGCGACGGGCAACAGGCTGACGGACTGGTCCGTCCCCTGGCTGGCTGCCTGAGCGATCTGGGCCCGCTGGGCGGAAACCTGAGTCACCAGATTCGTCAACTGCACATGCTGGCGGACATCGATATCCTTCCGATAAAACCGCCAAGAATAGACACCGATCAGGACAACAATCGCCAAGCCGGCGGCGATCAAGGTCGTGCGATTCTCCTGGGCCCATTGCGGGAAATGCTCCAGCCAATCGGCCAGTTCATTCGTCTTCAATTCGTGGCGATGATCCGCTTTCATTGTCGCTCTCCATTCTTCTCGTCCGGGTGCCGCATCCGGGTTATCGGGCTATCTAAAAAGACAAGCCAGTATGGTAACAAAATCCCTTTTGGCTTGCAATGGGGCTATTGCAAAGTTAAAATTTTACGCCGCTACTCTTTGAAAGGATGCCCATGCTGGGGAAGGATTCAACGGCGTCGCAACCCGCAGCTTCAGTCAGAATCAACCGCATCATTCAGGCGCTCATCTGCCTATTCGCTCTGCCGGCCTTGTTCGGAGCGACGGCGTGCGCCGAGGAGACGGCCGACGCGGCCTCGGATGCGGAGCGCTACATCGGCGTTGAAGAGATCAAAGCTGGTATGGAAGCCTACTGCCTGACCGATTACGGCGAGGCGGGGATCGAGAAGTTCGCGCTGAAGGTCGTGAAGGTCATTCGCGATTTCGAGCCGGGCCACGACGCGATCCTGGTGATGGGCATGGATGACCGGTTCAAACACAGTGGGGTCGTAGGGGGGTGCAGCGGTTCGCCGGTCTACATCGACAACCGTCTGGCCGGGGCGCTCGCCTTCGGCTGGCAGTTCTCCAAGGACCCGCTGTACGGGGTCACACCCATTAAGGAAATGTTGGCGGTCGGGCGTACGAATCCGGCGCTGGCCAGCCGCAGCGCACGCCGTCAGGCGACGCTCTCGTTCGATTTCTCCCAACCGATCGATCTGGCGGCCGTCAGTGAGCAAGTGGCCAGTCGCCGGCTGCTTGGTGGTGGCGCGACCACCGGCGCCACGGCGCTGCCTTGCCCACTGTTGATCTCCGGCTTGCCCACCGAAGCGTGTCAGCACATTGCGCCGGGGCTCGAGGCCCTGGGTTTCATGGCGGTTCCGGGTCTGAGCGGCACCGCCGTCGGCGGCGAGGATGAGGAGACGGAACTGAAACCGGGCGGCACGGTCACGATCCCGCTCGTCTCGGGTGATATCGATTTGAATGTGTTGGGCACGGTGACGGAAGTGCGCGGCGATCGCGTTTACGCGTTCGGACACAGCTTCCTCGGTCACGGGCCGGTGAACCTGCCGATGGCGGGCGGCCGTGTCTATACGGTTGTTTCCAGCGTCATGCGGTCGTTCAAGCTGGGAGGCTCGTCCAAGATCATCGGCGCCATCACGGCCGATGAGATCTCGGCGGTCTCCGGGCAGATCGGCGCCACACCCAAGACCATCCCGCTGACCATCCATGTCGAGCGATACAACGACCCGGACGCCCATACATTCAACTGCCAGGTCGCTTACGACGAGACGCTCACGGCCCAACTGGTCCGCGCCGCGATCGCCGGCGCGGCGCTGCAACTCGGGCCTCTTCCCCCCGACCACACGATCGAATACGAGACCGCCATCGAGTTGACGGACGGACAAGACATCCGGTTCAGCAACACGTCCACGAGCATGGGCCTGCTGGAGCCGGCCGTCGAGATCTCCGGCGCGCTGGCGCTGCTGATGAACACGCCGTACAAGGGCGCCGAGGTCAAGTCGTTGGAGTTCTCAGTCCGCATCCGGCCGGACAACATCAGCTCCCATCTCTGGTCGCTTGATGTGACCAGCCCGAAGGTCAAGGCCGGCGAAGACATCGACATCGACGTGGTGGTCGAGTCCTTCCTCTCCGAGAAGCGCCGGTACCGCATCAAGCTGACCGTGCCCGAGGATGTTCGCCCGGGCAAGTACGCATTGATGGTTTGCGGCAACCGCGAATACGAACGTTTCCTGGTCAAGACGGCGCCGTACCGGTTCATCGGCGACAACTATCAGACGCTGGTCGACGCGTTGAACATGTCACTGAAGATCGGCCGCACGAAGCTCTATTGTCTTCTGGTGCTGCCCTCGGACGGTATCACGCTATTCAAGGCGGAACTGCCCGACTTGCCGGGCACGAAGGCGGTGGTCCTGCAGAGTTCGAAGCGGCCCTTGCGGGTGCAGGCCTATCCGCACTGGGTCGAGAAGGCCGTTGAAACAGGCACTGTGATCGGCGACAAGGCGATGGTGCCCATCGTCGTAGAAGAATAGTCTTTCCGAGGCGCTCGGCGCTTCGGAAATCGGGAGGTCGCGACATCGGCAGTCCTTCTGCAGGGCGTGCCCGCAGAGTGTTGTCGGTTTGGATCTCCGCCCGACTCGGCGACTTCGCTGAGCCGAGGCGTCGGGACCGTTTGCTTTAGATAGGGAGTTGAGATGAGAATGGAATTTCGCTTTTCGAACCTGTGGCGCGGCGCCCTGGTGGTGCTGACGGTTGTTTTGCTGGCGGCTCCGACCTGGGCGGTCACCAGCAAGATTACGCGGCAATCCAGCAGCAAGGAACTGCTCGAGGGCGAAACGGAACAGGTCGTCATCAGTTCGCGCGGGACCATTCAACTGGGCCGGGCGGCCAAAGTGCTGGCCGATGAGTTCGAGGACGTCTGGTCCGTCAACAGCATTGTCGTCAGTGGGGGCACCGTCTACGTCGGGACCAGCCCGAACGGCAGCGTGTACAAGTATCGGCTCGGCGCCCTGACGAAGATCTACCCGACCGAGGGCGGCGCCGACGCCGATGGTCTGGCCCGTGCATCGTCCGACGCTTCGGAGGCGAAGGACGCCGATGAAGAGGAAGGCGAACTGATCGACGATGACGAGCTGTTCTCCAACGAGCACATCTTCGCTATGGCGGTCGACGTCGCTGAGCGGCTGATCGTCGGCATCAGCGGCGATAAGTGCCGACTCTGTCGCTATGAGACGGGCAAGATGGAGACTATCTTCGAGCCGGACGACGCCAAGTACATCTTCGCTATCGAGACCGACAACGTGGGGAACATGTATCTGGGCACGGGCCCTGAGGGCAAGATCTACGTCCTTGATCCCTCGGGTCGGGTCGCTCAGTTGGTCTACGACAGCCCCGACAAGAACATCCTCTCGCTGGTCGCGGGCCAGGACGGCTACGTTTACGCGGGCAGTGACACGCGCGGGCTCGTCTATAAGATCAACCCGCGCAACAAGAGTGCGACGGTGCTGTATGACAGCGAGGAGCCTGAGATCAGTGCCCTGCTGTTTGCCGGTGGCGCGCCCAGCCAGGCGGGGAATCTCTACGCGGCCGCGACGTCCGCCAAGGTGGTCCAGACCGAGCGTAAATTCGCGGCCGGACAGACCGTCTCGGGTCGCCCGGAATCCAAGGCGAGTGGCGACAAGAAGAGCGCCGAAAGCGAGGGCGGCCTGCGTCTGAAGATCGCCAATGCCAAGAAGGAAGGCGGCAAGAAAAGTTCGTCGCGCTCCGAGCCGGTCAAACGCGGCGCCAAGCCGGGCACGGCCAGCTTCATCTACCGCATCACCAAGCAAGGATATGTCACTGAGGTCTTCAGCGAGCCGGTGGTCCTGTTCGGCCTGACCGAGCAAGGCGGCGACATCCTCGTCGGTTCGGGCAACGCCGCTCAGTTGTTCGCCATCGACCCGGACGCCGAACGTCAGACCATCGTCTATGAAGATGAGCAGGCGGCTCAGATCACGGCGGTCCGCGCCGTGGGCCCGGACGTCTACATCGGCGCCGCCAACCCGGCCAAGCTCATTCAACTGTCCTCCGACTACGCCTCCGAAGGGACGTATATCTCGGACCTGATCGACGCCGGTCAGCCCGCCCGCTGGGGCAAGCTGCAGATCGACGCCGACATCCCGCGCGGCTGCAAGGTCATGGTCGCCTCGCGCAGCGGCAACGTCAAAGACGTCAACGATCCGACCTTCTCCGACTGGACCGAGGCGGTCGAGATCATCGAGCCGATCCAGTTGCGTTGCCCGCTCGGTCGCTTCTGTCAGTACAAGCTCGTTCTGCGTACCGAGGACGGGAATAAGAGCCCGGTGATTCGCGCCGTGGCGGTCGCCAGCACGATCCCGAACCTGGCACCGAAGGTCAGCTCGGTGGATGTCAGTCGCGTGGGCAACGGCTCGAAGCAGGGGCTCTTCAAGATCGACTTCAAGGCGACCGACGCGAACAAGGACACGCTGGTCTACAAGGTCGATTTCCGCAAGATCGGGCGCCAGAATTGGATCGAACTGAAGGACGAGTTGACCGACGACGACTACGAATGGGACGGCAAGACGGTTGAAGACGGGCGCTACGAGGTCCGCATCACGGCCAACGACGAGCGCAGCAACAGCGTTGCGACGCGGCTGACGGGCAGCCGGATCAGCGATCCGATCGTGGTCGACAACACGGGCCCGGTGATTCGCAAATACGCCCTGGAAAAGAGCGGCAAGGCCGCGACGCTGAAGCTCCAGATCACCGACGAACTGACGGTGATCGGCAAGCTCGAGTATACGATCAACAGCAACGCCGAGTGGAAGAGCACGCTGCCTGACGATCTGGTCTTCGATACGACCGACGAGAGCTTCACGATCGTCACGGAGGACCTCGATCCGGGCGAGCATGTCATCGCCTTGAGAATCCGTGACGACGTGGGCAACACGACGTACAAGACGTTCGAACTGAGTGTACTGGGCAAGTAATCGCAAACACCTTTGGATGTCTCACTGCCGTGCGATCGATCGAATTCGAACAGATCAGCAAGACCGTCGCGTCGCTGTGCATCGCGGCGTGCTACGAGTTGCCCGCCGATGTGCTGGCTGCCTTGGAGCAGGCGGCGCAGACCGAATCGCATCCTGGTGCGGTCCGGATTCTCGGTCAGCTTGTCGAGAACGCTCAGATCGCTGCCGAGCAGCGCATTCCGCTGTGCCAGGATACGGGGCTGACTGTCGTGTTCGTCGAGCAGGGCGACCAGGTCGTTGTCAGCGCCGCCAATCAGAGTGCGCCGGCCACCGTGTGCGATGCGATCCAGGACGGGGTCCGGACGGGCTATGAGGACGGCTACCTGCGCATGAGCATGGTCGCCGATCCCTTGCACGGGCGGGCCAACACCCAGACGAACACCCCGGCGGTCATTCACCACACGATTGTGCCGGGCGACCACCTGAAGATCACCGTCATGGCCAAAGGCGGCGGCTGCGAGAACAAGAGCCGCTTTCAGATGTTTCGCCCGACCGCCGAGGTCTCGGACGTCGCCGACTGGATCGTCGAGGTCGTCCGCGGCGCCGGCGCCGACGCTTGTCCGCCCTTCGTGGTGGGCGTGGGGATCGGGGGTAACTTCGAGGTCAGTTGTCTGTTGAGCAAGCGCTCGCTGCTGCGCTCGCTGGGCGAGCCCCACGCCGACGCGTTCTACGCGCAGTTGGAGGGGGACCTCCTCGCCAGAATCAACGCGCTGGGGGTCGGTCCACAGGGCCTGGGGGGCGATACGACGGCGCTGGGGGTTCAGATCGAGACGGCGCCGTGCCACATCGCGTCATTGCCGGTCGCGGTTAACATCGAGTGTCACAGCCATCGTCATAAGACGGCGATTCTATAGATCAACTTGCATCGACAGGATGCGCCAAGGATACGGCCAAGTACGAAGTCGTCATGTTGAACCCAGTGAAGCATCTGGCTACGAATCGAGATCGGTGGTCGTTCTGAGATCAGACCCAGATCCTTCGCTTCCGGCTCAGGATGACAAATGGGCTGGTGTGCTTACACGATACGTGGGCAAATCCGTTCGGTCCCGGCTGGAAATCACTCCCCGCCCTTGAAATGCGCCATCCAGGGGGCCTCGGTCTGCCAATCGGGCAGTGGGTCATTGGTTTCGAACCGCTTGGACCACTTCTGTCTCCAGAGCGACTTGAGCCAGATCTTGCGGACGGAATAATCCAGATAGACGCCGTTGATTGCCTGGCTGTGCCGGTCCATCGTGAAGCGGTGCATCGAGTCGGCGTCGCCGGGCCAGTGTTCGCCAGCATGCCCCGGGGGGGTGTCCCAGTTATCCGGCCAGGCGCCCCAGAAGACACAGTCCATGAACAGGGGAATCTGAGCGGCCCGCTTGATATTGGGCGATCTCCAGAAGTAGCGTTTGGGCTTGCCGTAGAGTTCGTCGGGCCCACAGACGTAGACCCAGCCGTTGACGCCGTAACTGCCGTACGTGCCGGCCGGTCGGCCGGCGGTTTCGCTGAGCCGGCCCCAGGAGGTCTCCCAGTTGCCGGCAATCGCGGAGAAGTTCGACGCGCCGGGAGGGTATTGTTCGTGGGCGATCTTCTTGGCCATCGGGCAGACGCGGAACTTCGGGTCCTTATAGTAGTAGTCGAACAGAACGTCGATCCATCGGCCGGAGTTGCCGGTGCGGGTGGGGAACAGGCCGTTGTTGTCGTCGGTGTACATCGCCCAGATCGCGCCCCATTGCTTGAGGTTCGACTGGCACACCACGGCTCGAGCCTGCTTGCGCACCCGGGACAAAGCGGGCATGAGGATGGACATCAGCAGCGCGATGATGGCGATGACAACCAGCAACTCGATCAGGGTAAACGCCTTGCGCCTGCTCATTCGGACTCGCTCCTCATAACTTCCTAAATCCGTGCAGAACACCGGCCCGCCATCGATAGGTTGGCCTGGCAATTATAGTAACCCTGATCTGGGGCGATGTCAATGCATGCGACACCGCCACTACTCTAGCGCATCGTCGTCTCTTTGCGACCCCAGACGGCAACCGATGCCCAATGAATGTCCTCGTTGTCGTCCTGGACGCCCGAGAACGCCTGAGGTGGAATCTTCTTGCCGAATTCGATCGTGCGCGGATCCTTCCACTTGTGGTAGTCTGCGTGACCGTCGGCGAACGAGAAGTTCGTGCCGTCGCCATGCCGCACAGGCGGCGGATCCCACCACTGGTACTGGTTCGCATAGACGGTCCAGCCGCCCAGAGCGGAGGGGCATGTACCTCCATCATCCAGGAAAACACAGCGGTAGGCCGCGTCCGTGATGTTCATCCGTCTCTTGATCATGGTGGCGCCCATACTCGACCAGTCCTTGCAGTTCATCGAATCAGCTATCGAGTACGTCCGTACAGGAGGGCTTGTCTGGTTGTATCCATCCATGACTTTTCGTTCGACCGTCAGGCACTTGTAGAGCTTTAGGGTCTTCGTGTACGGGAAGAGCGCCCCGTCGAGAATCGCTTGCTCCCGTTGCTCTTTGGTCATGCCACTGGTCCAATCTCTGAGCACCCAGGGCGTCTCGTTGTTGTGGATGTTGTACTCGCCGGTGTCGCCATTGACGAGCTTGTCATCGTTGTCGTCGGCGTACATGATCCAGGCCATTGTCAACTGCTTGAGGTTGCTCAAACAGGCGGCCCGCTTGCCCTGCTCTCGCACGCGGTTCAGGGCGGGCATGAGAATGCCCATCAGGACCGCGATGATTGCGATCACGACGAGCAGTTCGATCAAGGTGAATCCCCGTCGACCGCCGTGTCGGCTGTTCCGTTTGTGTTCCATCTCGCCAAAGCCTCCCATGTGAGATATCCCAGATGTCAACGTCAGAACTGAAAACGGCCGACCCTGTCAGGGCCGGCCGTCGGCTGATCTAAGCAAGCGATCTTAATACTCTTTGAAGCGTTGCATCCACTCCGGCCAGTCGGTGGCTTGGACGCCGCCGGCCTTGGTCCACTGACCGGCTGTGTTGTACTTCTTGTGCCACTTCAGCGTCCAAACCTCTTTGACGCCGACCTTGCGAACGGACCAGTCCAGGAAAGCGATGTTCAAGAAGCCCTGGTGACGATTGAGCGCGACACGCGCCATGTTGTACTGGGCGCCTGGGTTCCACACATCGTAGTCATTCTGGGCTGGTGCATGGGTCTCTTGGGGCCAGAAGTCAAAACGTAAGGCCTCGCAGAACCACGGCGCTTGGCTGGCGCCTTTTTGTCCAGCCTTGTGCCAGCCGTTGGATTTGGGGACGCCGCCCTCGTAGTTGCCGCTCATACTCGTGGGAATGATGGCGTACCCGTTCATCCCGTAGCTGCCGGCGACGCCATTCTCGGGTGAGCATTGGTCCTGATAGATTCCCCAGGCGGTGAAGATGCTCGCGCTCTCGGTCTCTGTATGCGGCTTCGTCGCCGACGGACAGAACCAGAGGTCGTTCTTCTTCCAATCCACATACTGGGGCTCCAGGTTCCTGAGCCACCAGTAGGCCAAGTCATTGTCGCCGTGCCAGAGCTCGCCGTCATGGCTCTCGGCGTGCATTGACGCGATCAGGTTCCACTGCCTCAGCGTCGCCATACAGTTGACCATGCGCGCCTGCTCTTTCACGCGGCGCAGGGCCGGCATGAGGATGCCCATCAGAACGGCGATGATTGCAATCACCACCAGAAGTTCAATCAGGGTGAAACCGCGTCTCTTGACCATTGGGTAAACTCCTTACACCAGGAACCTTCAGACCCGTACATTGTCGGTTAGTAGAGATTCACCAGGGACCTATACTGTTCCCCTGATTTCTCCCTTTTTCGAACCGATAGCTAGACAAACACACGCGATTGTCATTATAACGCACGCCTGACAGGGTTGCAAACCCAAACTTTGTAAACTCCCTAAACACCCACACTCCAATGCTTTACGCTCCATTTTGTCCGGTTGACTCCGGTGACAGGTGTGTGACATCAGATTTCGGACTTCGGATTGCAGATTGTGGATTTGCCTGCGATCCAAATTCCAAACCCTAGCCTCTAGATCCTAAACAAACCCAAGGCTCGAAATCCGAAGGACTGATACGGGTTTTGTGGGACTTAGGATTTAGGATTCCGAGCTCCACGCCTTGCGCATGATGCAATACGAAGTTCTGCGAGTCTAACGGCGGTCCGCCTGGCAGAGATTGGCTAGTTCGACGTACTTCCGGGGTCCGATCGCTTCCGGGCGCTGCTCCGGGTCGATTCGGCATGTTTCGAACCGCTGGAGCCACTGATCCCGGGTGCCTAGGGCCTTCGGGGTGTGCTTGGCGCAGGCCCGGAGCATCTTGCGACGGTGGCCGATGAAGAGGCTCACGACCTCGCCGAGCAGGGCCATGTCCTTGATTGCGGCGCATTTCTCGGGTTCGCGTATGAATTGGACGATCGCCGAATCGACCCCGGGTGGGGGCCAGAAGACGCTCGGTTTGAGGATGCGCAGGTTCTGAACCGTCCCCGTGGCGCCCAAAAGGATGCTGAGCGTCCCATAATCACGGCTTTTCGGGGCAGCTTCCATCCGCTGGCCCACTTCCTTCTGGACGGTGACCAGCATTTCGTCGGCGATGACCGGGCCCTTGA
>JANQFY010000454.1 GCA_028277585.1 Sedimentisphaerales bacterium | reverse complement strand
ATCGCTCGATATTGTAGTGGGCCGTCCAGGTCGCTCCGGTGCGGCGTCCTTCGTCCATGAACACCAGCCGCGTTCCGGGCCGTTTGATCTCCGCGCGTTTCTTGAAGACCTTGGGGCACTCCGGCACGCTCGTGTAGCCGTTCATCGAGTCGACGATGGAGTAGGTGCGCATCTCGCCGGGCATCCCGGTGGGGCACTTGTAGATCTTCAGGTCGTTGACATAGGGGAACAGCGCGCCGTTGCGAATGACGTATTCCTGCTTCTTCGGATTGTCGTCGACCATGCCCGCGCCGTCGGTGCCTTCCCAGAGCACCCACCCGATCTCACCGGCGGGAATGGTCCATTCGCCGGCGACGCCGCTGTTGCCGTTGACGAGTTTGTCGTCGTTGTCGTCGGCGTACATGATCCAGGAGATGGTCAGTTGTTTGCAGTTGCTCAGGCAGACCGCCCGGGCGCCCTGTTCGCGCGCCGCCCGCAGGGCGGGCATCAGAATCGCCATCAGGATGGCGATTACGGCGATGACGACCAACAATTCAATCAATGTGAAGGCTAACGCCGTCGTATGACGACGTTTCACCTCGGCACACATACGCCTTCGGCGCGCTGCTGTCTCGAGCGATCGTTCGGTGTTCGCGTTCATTGGTTATCCCCATTCTCTTAAGGTTGCTGACTTGCCCGATCGTCCTGAGCCAATTCCAGGCCCGGCAGGGCGAAGCCGCCCCAGTCGAAACCGTCGTTGTCGCCGCCGTCGGTGACGACGAGGCTCAGGAACCGATCGCTATCCTTCAACTCAATGCTCACCGGCGCTGCGCCGGACTGGATCTGCATGTGTTGGTGGCTGAAGCGCGCCTGGCCGTCGACCAGGACCCAGAAGTCGGCTCGGTGCTGAATATCGCCGCCGCCTTCTCGTTGCTTGGCGATCCCGGCCGTTTTCGAAATGCCGCACAGGGCGGTGAATCGCTCGATGCGCGCGCCGGGCAGGCTGTTGCGGATCGCCTGCAGATCGAATGTCACGCCGATATTGGCGTGCATGGAGATCACCGGTTCGGTGTGCGATCCGTAGAGACGGCCGCCGAGTATCTGCTCGCCGACAATCCCGGGAAGGTGGCGGAGAAAGCCGCCGTTGGTCAGGTGCAGATAGGCGTAGCCGTTCGTACGCGGGCAGTCGACGAACTGATGGCCCTCTGAGCTGACCGAGACGGGGCCGGAATCGGGGTCCGGGACGAAGAAATAGTCTACGAACCGAAGCGCGGGAGCCGGTATGCCGCCGGTTCCCTTGATCTTGGGATTGGCGCTGTTGGCGCGGATGCTGGAGACGGCGCCGCTGCGGGTATCGACCTTCTGATTGGCGTCTCCGGTGCCGAAGCCGTTGCCTCCTACGAGGGCGTCGGTCAGATCGAATCGCTTGCCGGGGATGCCGAAGCCGGCTTGTTCAGGAATCTCTCGAACCACCTGCCTGGGACGAAACGTCCTGGAGATGACCTTGCCTACCGTGTTCACCGCTCCGGCCTGACCCTCTTCGAGCATTCGGGAGGCAACCGATCGTACCGGGTCCGAGCCGCTACGCAGGCCCACCTTGCCTTTGTAGACAAGAGCCTCCGTCTCTCCGTGGCTGTTCACGATCACGCCGAATTCGGTGCCGTAGTCCACCACGGTTCCGGTGGGAGTCCGTACGATGAATCCCGAGGAGCCCTTGGTGATGCGCGCGGAAATGGCGCCGCCCCGGAGAAACATCTGGTCAATTCCCTCCAGTCGCAGGTCTGCGGGCGCCTGGATGACCACCTCGGTGCCCCCGTCGAAGGCCAGTTCAACCAATCCCTCGGTCAACGACATGGCCGACGGAGTGAATTCCGTGCCCGGCGCCGTGGACAGACCCTCCTGAGCCCATTGGGCGTTTAGCGAGCGGATGATCTGGGCCACGATGGGAGGGGGCGCCGGTGAGGCCGGCGGGGCTTCCGGTTCGGGCAATTGCGGGTCCGGACCCAATAGCCAGGCCGCGAAGACGAGGATCAACAGGGCCGCGAGCGAGCCCATGCCGATGAACAGCTTGCGTCTCTGGGCGCGGTATTGCCGGTAGGCCAGTTCCTGCTGTCGCTGGGCCTCCTTGACCCTGAACTGCTCGAACAGCCGTTCGGCGTGTGTCCGGATGGCCTCCTGGCGGGCATTGATCTCCCAGGGCGTCTCGTTGCTCCCGATCAGGCTAGCTTGTTCGCCCGAATCGGCCGGCGTTTCGGCTGCGGTATGGGCCCCTGTCTCGCCGGCCGGCGCCACCGACTCGATATCGCCGGACGGTGCAACGACCGGACCGGTGCAGGTCGAAACCGTCCGCCTCAGATCCGCCGCGAACGCCATATACTCGACGTAGGCGTGCTGGGCCTCAGGAGCGTCGTGGAGCAGTTCCTGCAATCGTGCGAACTGCGCGTCGGTGATCGTCTCTTCGCACAATGCTTCCAGTAACCCAAGCAACTCACTATTCGCCGAGAGACTCATCCCTGTTTCTCCAATGCGATGGTGCGCTGAACACACTGAAACAACTGAAAACGAATACGCTGCAACGAGCGATACACCGATTTGGTGTGCCAGCCCAGTCGCTCAGCGATACTTTGAATGGTCGTATCCAGGGCATAACGCATTTCGACCAGGCGGTGGTCTCGCTCGCTCAATTTCTGCAGGCACCGCTTGAGCGCCTCATGGCGGCCGTCCTCTCGCTTGCCGACATGATCCTGAGCCCGTCGGGACAATTCGTCGAGGAGTTTCTTATTGAACGCGGTCTTGCTGTCCTGGCGTTTCCAGTAGTCCATCACCTGGTAGCGTGCGATACGCAGGGCCCAGGCGACGAAATCCGTTCCCGGTTCGAAGTCCGCGAACTTGGACCACATGACTTGCGCCGTCTCCTGCAGGATGTCCTCCGTGGCCGACCAGTTGTGGATCAGGGTGAAGATGTACCCGTAGATACGCCGTTCGTTGGCGACGTAAAGGTGCATGAACTCCTGGCCCTTCTGAATGTGTTCCGGCACTGAATTGCTGTCGGGTTCAATCATTGCTCATCCGTATATCCACTTTGATCGGGCTTCGCGCATAGGTACGACCCGACCGAACTATTAATGTATACGGATGAGGCCGCCAGAAATTCTACCCCAAAAACCTCGAAAAAACGCTCAGCTTCGTAGATCCTGCAGTTCCTTCATCCGTCCATCTTGCCCGTCCAGACCCCTGCAGGTGGTGGATGTCCCGAGAGTACTGTAGTATACAGCAGACGGCCTGAACCGGTTACGTCAGACCGGGGCCAATCAGGAAAGAGGAACGAAGGAGAGCATCCATGCAGATCATCGCCCGCTTTTTCGCCGTTGTTGTTCTGTCGGTCGTATCGCTCCTGCTGCATCCGTCGGCCTCGATAGGACGGACGTTCTACGTCGCCCCCGATGGCCGCGATGATGCTAATGGGACCGCGCGGGATGAACCGTTCGGTACCCTGGAACGGGCCCGGGATGCAGTTCGTGAACTCCGGAAGGCGGGCGACCTGGACGGTCCTGTGACGGTCTGTCTGCGTGGCGGCGCCTATCCGAGGACCGAGCCGCTGATTCTGACTCCGGCGGACTCGGGAACCGAGCAGAGTCCTGTTATCTATCGGGCTTACGAGGGCGAACGGCCGGTCATCCATGGGGGGCGGACCATCACCGGATGGAAGGCGGGTGACAAGGGTGTCTGGGTTGCCGAGGTGCCTGCGGTGCGAGCCGGGCAATGGACGTTCCGGGAACTCTATGTCAACGGGCGTCGGTATCGGCGGGCCCGCATCCCGAATGAGGGCTTCCTGCGGGTGGCGGGCTGCCCCGAGGGCACTCCCAAGACGGCGCACTACCATAAGGATTGCCAGTCGTTCGAGTTCAAGCCGGGCGATATCGACCCGACCTGGACCAATCTCAACGATGTCGAAGTAATCGTCTACCATTTCTGGACCGATTCGCACCTGCCGATTCAGTCGATCGATACGAGCACAAACGTCGTGACCTTCAAGCACAAGGCGGGCAAGGTCTTCACCGACGATTTCTCCGAGAACGGGGCGCGCTATATTGTCGAGAATGTCTACGAGGGGCTCGATCAGCCCGGTGAATGGTACCTGAATCGCCAGACAGGCATGCTCTATGTCATTCCCAAGCCCGGCGACGATCTGCGCACGGCCGAGGTCGTCGCTCCGGTGACGGGCGCATTCATCCATTTCCGGGGTGATCCGGTCGAACGCCGATATGTCGAGCACGTCGCGTTCGAGGGCATCTCGTTCATGTACACGAACTGGCAACTGCCGCCGGGCAATTCCAACGATCGGCAGGGTTCGGCCAGCGTGCCGGCCGCCATCACGTTGACCGGTGCACGGCAGTGTCGGT
>JANQFY010000368.1 GCA_028277585.1 Sedimentisphaerales bacterium | reverse complement strand
GGTCGCGTTTGTCAGCTTCCTGATGTCACGTTATGCCACAGGCATGTCGGTCGAAACGCCGTGGAAGCCACTTCGCGCCGGCGGCAGTTTCCTCTTGGGCGTGGCCGTGATGTGTTTCGCCGTGGCGCTGTCACTGGCGGGCGTTCATTTCCAGTTCGACAAAGCGATCAAGGTCATCGCCTACGTGGTTCCGGCCCTGATGATCCTGCTCGGCCTGGAAACGGCGCTCAACACGGTTCTCGACATCTACCGCCCCCGTCTGAGAGGTCAATACAGCCGGGCTGCCTTCGACAGCCGCTTGCTGGGCGTCATCAACGAACCTGGGGGGATCTTTCACAGTGCGGCGGCAGCGATCGACTATCAGTTCGGATTCAAGGTCTCCGAAACGTGGTTCTACAAGCTGCTGGAGAGAGCCATTGTCTTGCTCGTTCTCTTCTCGGCCGTCACGCTGTATCTCGCCAGTTGTATCGTCGTGATCCAGCCGAACGAAGAAGCCATTGTCGAGCGGTTCGGCAACCCCCTGACAAAGGCCGGCGAAGCCCGCCGGATCGGACCCGGCATCCATCTCAAACTCCCCTGGCCCTTCGACATCGCCTACACGCACCCCACGAAGGACATTCTGGACTTGTATGTTGGCTATACACCGAGGTTCGATCCTGAGACGGGACGCATCGCCTCCGAGTCGCTCCTCTGGGGACGGAGTCACTACGCAGAAGAACACAGCGTCCTGGTGGCCAGCGAATTCACAGGGGAGGAACTGAGCGAGGAACTCAATGAGGGCGCCGTCCCGGTAAGCTTGGTCAAGACGAATATCCCGATTCAGTACCGCATCAAGGACCTCTACACGTACATGTACGAGCATAGCGATCCGGGCAAACTCCTGGAGGCGATCTGCTACCAGGAACTGGCGAAGTTCGCCGCCAGCGCTCGGGTCGAAGTTGATGAAGCCGGCTCGGGGCAGGTCGAACTCGAGAGCCTCTTCGGGGCCGGCCGCACGCGGGCCAAAGAAATCCTCACCCAGCGCGTGCAGGAAGCGGCCGACGCGCAAGGACTGGGCGTCGAACTCGTCTTCCTGGGGGTTCAGGGTATCCATCCTCCGCCTGAGGTGGCGCCCGACTATCAAGCCGTGATCGGGGCGGTGCAGACACGCCAGGCCCTGGTCCTGAAAGCCGAAGCCGAACGCAATCAGACGCTGACCAGTCTGATGGGGTCCGTCGCGAAGGCGTACGAACTGGATCAGCGGGCTAAAGCCTACCAGGACGCCCAGTCGGCCGGTCGGCCCGACGAGACCGAACGACTTGGCAAGGAACTCGACACTATGTTCGCCGAGGCCAAGGGCGACATCTTCAAGACCCTGCGTGAGGCCCAGATTTACGCGTTTGAGAAGGCGACGCTGGCCGAAGCGACCGGCAAACGCTTTGCCGGGCAGGTCAAGGCCTATCGGGCCGCTCCGAACATCTACCAGCGCGAGCAGCGTCTCGCGGTCCTGGAAGAGGCGCTGGCGGGCATTCGCAAGTTCGTCGTCGCCAGCGATCCGAACGATACGCAGGTCATCATTCTGGACGTGCAAGACGCGCCTGAGACCGATCTGTTGAAATTGGGCAGCTTACAGGAGAGCAATCCGTAATGAAGAACGTAGCCATTCCCATATTGATCGCCGTGATCTTTGTCATCATGGCCGTGTACTTGGTGATGTTTCAGGTTCGCGAGACCGAATCGGTCCTGGTGACGCGGTTCGGCGCGCCGGTGCGGGAAAAGACCGAGCCGGGCCTGGCCTGGAAATGGCCGGCCCCGATCGAGCGCGTTCATCGGTTTGACTCTCGCATGCGCGTCCTGGAAGGCGACCTCGTCGAGACCCCCACGTTCGGGGCGGTCCCGATCATCGTCAAGCCGTACGTCGTTTGGCGCATCGCCCAGCCGCTGAAGTTCCTCAACGCCGTCCAGAGCGTTGGCACGGCTGAGGACACGCTGAAGAGCCGTATGAACGATACACTTGGACGCGTCATCGGCCAGCACGTCTTTGGGGAGTTCGTCAACACCGATCCCAAGAAGATCCATTTTGAGCAGATCCAGGGCGAGATGGTCGCCGATCTCAAGGCGCCGGTGCTGGAGAACTACGGCATCGAGATCAAGACGCTGGGAATCAAGCAGTTGAAGGTCAGCGAAGACGTGACCGAACGCGTCTTCGACCGCATGAGGGCGGATCGACAGCGCCGCACCGAAACGACAATTGCCCAGGGCAACGCCGAGGCGACCAAGATCAAAACGGACGCCAACGCGAAGAAGACTGGGATCCTGGCAGCGGCTGAGGGACGCGCCAAAGCCATTCGCGGTGAAGGCGACGCCGAAGCAGCGCAGTACTATGAAATGCTCGAGGAAGCACCCGAGTTGGCCATGTTCCTGCGTGACCTCGAAGCGCTGTTGAAGACGCTGAAAGATCGCGCGACGCTGGTCATACCCGCCGACGTGGAGCCATTCAAGCTCCTGCGCGAGATGCCTTCGCTTGAGGTGCAGAAGTAGCCTCCGGGCCCATCCGGACACAGTGAGCATGTGGTTGAGGACCTATGGCAGATAAAGACGGACAAAGGAATACCGGGCGCGGCTCTACCGAAGCAGCCGAACCGAAACACGTCGATGCGGCAGAGCGCTCGCTATCCGAGGCCCTGGGCATCAGCTTCGCCATCCTCAAGGTGATTATGGTCGTGCTGATCCTGGCGTATCTGGCCTCGGGATTCCGAACGGTCGGCTCAAACGAACAGGCGCTCGGCCTAAGGTTTGGCAAGATCTCCGGCGTTGGCGAGGCGCGCGTTCTCGATCACGGCTGGCACTGGGTCTTTCCCTATCCCATCGGCGAGATCATCCGCATCCCCGTCAAGAAGCAAATCAAGCTTTCGGTGGATCGGTTCTGGTACGAGCAGACGCGCAACGATGTGCTGGGCGAAGGCCCCAAGCCGCGGCGCATTGTACGCGACAAACTCAATCCGATCCGCGAGGGATACTGCCTGACGCGCAGTCAGAAGCAGGAGACCACAGCGGCCGGCGCCGCGGAGGTCGCGGGACAGAAACCGGGGTCGGACGGCAGCGACTACAACATCGTTCACAGCCGTTGGGAGGTCGAGTACCAGATCGACAGCATCGAGAAGTTCTTCACCAACGTCTACGTCGTGACCCCGAAACCCGGCGAAGTGTACGAGGATATCCTGATCGCAAGCACGACGCCGCTGGTGCGCAGTGCGATCGAGGCCGCCGTGGCGACCGCCATGGTTCAGTACAGCATTGATGAGGCGCTGCAAAGCAGGGACACGATCCCGCGCCACGTCAAGCAGCTTGCCCAAGCCCAGTTGAGTCTTACCGACAGCGGCATTCGGATCACATCCGTTCAACTCGTTGACGTCGAGTGGCCCAAGCAGGTCAACGAGGCTTTCGAAGCCTACTTCACGGCCAGCCAGAGCAGTCAGCAGACAATCAGCGAGGCGCGGACTTACGCCGAGCAAACGCTCACCGACGCCGGCGGGCAGGTCGCCGAGATGCTCTACCAGGAACTGATGAAGGCAGAGCCCGACGCCGAGCAACTCGAGTTCCTCTGGACACAGGTCGCCGGCCAGGCTCAGGACACACTGGCCCAGGCAATGGCCTATCGCACGAAGGTCGTCGAAGCCGCTCGCGCCAATGCGAATTACCTCAAGAGCATCTTGCCTGAATTCCGCAAGCGCCCCGAGTTGGTGACGCAGCGCATCTATCTGGACACCATCGAACAGGTGTTGGCGAATGCGGACGAGAAGTTCATCCTGCAACCCTCGGCCGATTCGAAAGGCCAGGAGATTAGAATCCTGGTGAACAAGGATCCTCTGAGCAAGCCCCGAGGGAACCAACAGGACCAGAATTAGTCGCGAGAGACACTTGTAACCCAGGCGCCGCATGCGATCGTGCGCGGGGCCGCGACAAGATAAGGCACACGAGAACGAAACTATGGCGCATCAGCACCTACACTTTCAGGAAGACTTGGCGGCCGAAGAGACCCGGGGCAAACAGTTGCGGGTCAGCCTGGCCCTTCTGGGCACACTGGCCGGAGGCGTTCTCCTCATCAACAGCGGCATTGGGCGTTTCTTCTACGGGCCCGACAGTTTCAACACCCAACTGTTCGCTATGCTCGGGGCATTGCTGCTCGGCACACCGATCGTCGTCCACGCGATCATCAGTCTCATCCGCGGCGAGTCTCACATGGACGAACTGGCGGCGCTCGGCATCATAGCCGCGTTTGCTACCGGCGAGTACGTCCCGGCCGGGCTCATCGGTTTCTTCATGCTGCTGAGCGAACTCGTCGAAACACGAACCGCTCTTGGCGCTCGTGCATCGATCGAGTCTCTGATTAAACTGACCCCAACTAAGGCGAACCTGATCGAGAAGGGCGGCAAGGAGCGTGAGGTCAAGGTCAGCGACTTGAAGAAGGACGACCGGGTTCGCGTCCGCCCGGGCGACAACGTGCCGGCCGACGGCGAGGTTGAGACCGGGCTCAGTTCCGTCAACGAAGCAACCATCACGGGTGAGTCGCTGCCCGTCGACAAGGTCCCGGGGATGCAGGTCTTCGCCGGCACGAACAACCTGACCGGCGTGTTGGATATCCGCGTCACCAAGGCAGGCCAGGACACGACGCTCGGCAAGGTCCAATCGCTGATTCTCGAAGCCGAGCACACGAAGATCCCGATCATGCGGATCATCGATCGCTATATCAAATGGTATGTCCCGACGATCCTGATGATCGCCGCGATCGTGCTGTTCTTCACCCGCAACGTCGATCAGGCGATTACGATTCTCGTCATTTCCTGTCCCTGCGCCATCATCTTGGCGACGCCCACCGCGATGGTCGCGGCCATCTCCGCCGCGGCGCGACTGGGTGTCCTCGTCAAGAATGTCGCCGATCTCGAAGTCGCCGGCAAGATGACCGCTCTCGTCTTCGACAAGACCGGTACGGTCACCACCGGGCGGCTCTATGTTACCAAGCTCACCCCGGCCGAGGGCGTCGAGCCGGGGGAACTGCTGGCGCAGGCCGCGGCCGCGGAAACGATGAGTAAGCACCCCGCGGCGCGGGCGCTGCAGGAGGTCGCCAAGGAAGCTAATCTCTCGCTGGCTAAGGCCGAAGGATTCAAAGAGACGCCCGGCAAGGGCGTCACCGCGAAAGTCGACGGCACCACGATTCGTGTCGGTCGTGAGATGTTCCTGAAAGAGAACGATGTGGATCTGAGCGGCATCTCCGATCCGGCCCTGCATGAAGAGCAGGGCTTCAGCACCTTGTATGTGGCGAAGGACTCCCGCTGCATCGGGTGGATCGGTCTGCAGGACAAGACAAGGCCCGAAGCCAGCCGCGCCGTCGGCGAACTGATGGACATCGGAATCAAACGCGTCACCATGTTGACCGGTGACCGCAATGAGGTCGCCAATCGTGTCGCGGGCGAACTGGGCTGCACGGATTTCCGGGCCCACTGCCTGCCCCAGGACAAGTTGGCGATCGTCGAGAAGATCAAGTCGGACGGACACACCGTCGTGGTCGTTGGCGACGGTATCAACGACGCCCCGGCCCTGGCGGCAGGCGATCTCGGCATCGCGATGGGCGCCGCCGGCAGCGACGTCGCCATCAACTCGGCCTC
>JANQFY010000358.1 GCA_028277585.1 Sedimentisphaerales bacterium | reverse complement strand
GTCGCTCGGCACGGCAGGATTGGCGACGATGATGTCCGCTCGGGCGAAGTCCTCGGGATCGTGCCCGCCCAGTTTCCACTCAATCTGGGGCCAGTCGCGCAACTGCGCCACCGATTCGGCCAGTTGATCTTCCCGAGCTGCATCAGTCACGACGACATGAGCGCCCGCCCGCGCGGCGAACCGCGCGGCGTCCACGCCGCCCCCAAAGCGGCCCAGGCCCATCACGACCACCATCTTCCCTGTCAGATCGAGTGTCTTCATGAGCCCTCCGTCGGTTTGTCTTTGGAACCGGTGTAGATGGAGGCGATCCCCCAGGTCAGGGCCGTTGCGGCGACATTCGCGAAGCCGGCCTGCTCCATGAGACGACAGAACGCATCCGGCCGATGGAAACCCTCAATCGAGGTGTTCAGATACCGATACGCCCGCCAATGGCCGGACACCAGCGCCCCGATCAGAGGAACGCCCCAACGCAGGTAAGCAAGATAGCAGGCTCGCCAGAGGCGGTTTGCTGGTAGCGAGAACTCCAGGATCGCCGCGGTCCCGCCGGGTTTCAGAAGCCGGTGGATCTCCGCCAGCGTACGGGAAGCATCGTGCGTGTTACGGATGCCGAAGCCCATCGTCACGGCGTCGAAGCTCTCGGAAGACATTGCGGTGTCCATGGCGTCGCCCTGCACGAAACGCGCCCGGTCGGCTCCTTCACAGCGTTCTGTTTTGCGCCGACCGATCTTGAGCATCTCCTCGGAGATATCCAGCCCCACAATCTCGGCCGACAGCTCGCGCTCGCGCAAGATGGCGATCAGAAGATCCCCGGTTCCGGTAGCCAGATCCAGCACGCGGGCCGGGTTCTGGGCCGCTACGAGTCGGGCTACCCTACGCCGCCAGGCGCAGTCGATCCCCAGGGACAGGACGTGGTTGAGCAGATCGTAGGTCGGGGCGATGCGGTCGAACATGCCCCCGACAGACAGTTCGGCTTGCCCCTGGCTGGTCGTGGAAACATCTTTCTGCATGCGCCGTCGGCCCCTCTGAGGGGCGGATCGATCTCGATGAGGAAGGGCGGCCCGATCCGGGCCCGCCCGAGTCGGATCCCTTACAGCTTGGTCTGCATCGCGTTGGCCAGCTCGACCTTGGCGTCGATGACCGCCTGCTCGATGCACTTCTTCCAGTCGTCGCCGAACTGGCTGCGGTACTGGGGACGCTCGTAGGCGTAGATGATCGAGCGGGACGCGTTGATCAGGGCGCCGGTCCCGTCGCTCTTGCAGAAACGCAGGCAATCGGCGGCCGAGGCGCCTTGGGAACCGTACCCCGGCACGAGGAACCAGACCTTGTCGTACTTCGTCCGCAGAGCAGCGGTCACCTCGGGAGCGGTGCCCCCGACAACCATCCCCACGTTGCTGTACCCGTTCGCGCCCAGGTGCTCGGGCTGAACGGCGATCTCGTTGACGATCTCAGCCATTTTTTCGTACAGCGCCTGGCCTTCGGCGTCGCGGAAATCCTGGAGCGCACCGGCCGAGGGATTGCTCGTCCGCACGAGGGCGAAGACGCCCTTGCCCTGGGAGTCCGCCATCTTGACGAACGGCTCGATCCCGTCGGTCCCGCTGTACCCGTTGATCGTGATGGCGTCGGGTGCCAAGGTATCTTCCAGGCCCGCCATCTCGGGGTTCTGCAGATGCGCATCGGCGTAGATCTCGGCGGTATGACCGATGTCACCCCGCTTGACGTCGCCGATGATCTCCAATCCCAGGTCGTTGGCTTCGCTGATCAGCGCGTAGTAGGTTTCCAGACCTTCCCAGAGGTACTTCTCGAAGAACGCGATGTTGATCTTGACCGCCGGCACCATGGGCGCGACGATGCGCATCGTCTGGGTGCAGAAATCGAAGATCGCGTCGACCGCCGCGGCCGCGTCGAACTCATCGTTCATCTCTCGATGATTGGTGATGCTCGGCGGCAAACGGTGATACACCGGGTCCAGCCCTACCGTCAGGGCGGTCTTCTTCGTCTGCACTGCCTCGCACAACCGGTCCGCAAAGTGGCTCGACATAATCTGAGAAACCTTTCTTTTCATAACGCCCGCAACCGTCCCCCATCGGGACGCGACCGGACGCTTCATCACAAAAGCACGACCTCCCCAACGCCCAAGAGCGCGACGAGGGCAACAAAGTCCTTTATCCTAAACAGCCAAATCACTATAATCACGCCGACCGCGTGGAGCAAGACAGAATTCGCTCGCCGGGTCTAATTGTGAAACTATTTCCCGCCAGAGGAGTCTTTCGACACCGCGTTGGAGGGCGCCCGGCTCCAGGACGGTTTCGAATCGTAAGAACGCACGCGCCGCCCGAGGCATGCTTTGGAAAAAGATAAGAAGAAGAAATCGAAACGCAAAAAACTGCTCATCTGGCTGCTGGTCGACCTGATCGTTTTCGGCATTCTGATCTGCCTGTTCCTGCACACACCGGCCGGCTACAATCCGCTGGTCGAATCAACCGACTCCGACAGCGAGGAAGTCCACCCGTACATCCACCGCAATCTGGCATCGACGCTCTACAACGGCGCTCAGAGCCAGAAGCCGTTCCAGATGGAGGTGGTCGACTCGGCTCTGAACGAGGCCATCGCGCAGATACGATGGCCCCAGGAGTCGGGAGGGGTCACGTTCTACGCGCCGGAGATTCTCTTTCAGCCCGATACCATCGTGCTCAGAGGCACGACCAGCGTCGAGGGCGCCGAACTGGTCGTCACGATCGAACTGGGCCCGGCGCTGGATGAGGAGGGACTTCTGAACCTCAACGTGCAGAAGGTGGAGATCGGCGCGATGCCCATCACGCTCCTGGCGAAGATCGTCGCCCGCCGGGAGTATCAGAATCGGCTGGAAACCGTTCCCGTCGACACGACCGATCTGCGGGCCAAGATCGCGGCCTCGCTGCTGATCGAGGAGCCCTTCGAACCGGTCTTCAAGGTCGAGGATAAGTGGGTGCGTCTCGCGAAGGTCGAGATCGTGGAGGGCAAGCTGACAGGGCACTTCGTTCCTGCGCAGCCGCAATAGGCGCCGCGGCAATAGGCCCTATAGGTCGTATAGGACCTATTGCCAACGGCATTGAGCGCTACGCGGCCTTCTTCTCGCCGCGTGCGAAGTGAACCACCACTGTCAGAACGATGAATCCGACCAGCAGACCAATGCCCAGCCAGCGGATCTTCGACCACAGACTCCAGACACTGCCAAACGCTGCAGCACCGGATGCCAACGCCATGAGCATGTTCCAGAGCACGCGCTGGCCTCCCTCGGGCCGATACTTGCCCAGATAGCTGATCTGGTTCATCAGGAAGAAAAACGCGAAGTAGGCGATGGGCAGCAGGACCATAGCGAACACCGACGTCGGCACGGCCAAATACGGGGCCGCATCCTTCCAGAAGAACGGTCCGAGCGCTCCGACCGCCACCATGAGGCTGCCGATCCGCTGCGGCCATCCGCGGGCGGGCAGGTTCAGCAATTCACAGAAGCAGAGCCCATTGATGGTCATCAGCATCGTTGCGGCGCTGAGCGCCATACCGATCACGCCGAGACCGAAGACGTACTGGGACCACTTGGCCCCGATGAGCGGTTCGAGCGTGCCGGCCAGGTTGAAGGCGTCGCGTTTGACCAGAATGGCGGCCATACGCTTGTCGGCCCAGGGCAGGGCCTGGGATTTCTCGACGACCTGTTCGGGCGACAGCTTGGCGAATTCGTCGGCGCCGATCTCGAACTTGACGCGGTTGGCGAGCAAGCCCTTGTAGCCTCCCACGAGGTTGGGGGCCGGTTCTCCGACAACTTCACCACCCGGCTCAGCGGCGACGAACCCTTCGGCCGGACGAGCATGGAACTGGCTGCTCGAGGCGATGACCACACAGCCGGTCGCCAGAATGAAGGGGATGAACAGTCCGGTGGACAGGTCGAAGATCGCCAGGCCGCGGAACTCTTTGTCCCAGCCCTTACGGAGCATCGAATAGGGCAAGAGGAAGGTCATGTTGATGCCAACGGCCGTCGCGGCGGCGCTGATCATCACATCCCGCTGCTGACCGACAATCATATCCGACCAGTACGACTGGAACTGTTGGGTTACCTTCGCAATCTCGGCGCCGATCTCCTTGGTCGGCTCGATGAACAGCCGCCAGTCGGGGATCAGACCACTGCCGATCCTGCCCCAGTCGATCTGGCCGCTGGCGCTAAGTTTGATGACCACGCCAATGAAGCACAGCACAATCAGGCTGACGATCGTCCGGATCACCGTCTCGAAGATCTTGACGCCCTTGCCGCCGGCGCTATAGGTCAACGTCGCCATCAGGGCGCAGACCAGAAAGATCCCTCCGGCGATCATCTTGCTGGGCACTTCGGCCATCGTCTCTGGACCGAGAAACTGGGGCAAGAGGTTCTGTCGAATGGCGGCCGTGCCCAGGGCAAACTGCGGCAAGGACCAGACGAGGTTCGCCATCATCGAGGCCAGCAACCAGCCCCAACCAAGGATCGGACTGACGTGCTGGTTGATCCCGCGCAGGGGACGTTCGCCCGTCGAGAGCGTGACATAGGCGATGGCGCTCATCATGATGATGCCCAGGATCATCGCCAGCGGCTGGAGCCACATGAAGCTGAAGCCCACCAGCACACCGAGATAGAGACTCGACGAGAGCGAGCCGCCGCCCAGGGTGATGCCGCTCTGGAGCCAACCGGGACCGGAGAGCCGCACGAAGACCTTGAAGAGCGCGCCGCGCCCTTGCGCCCGGGCATCGACGATCATCTTGCGATCTTTCTCGATCCGGGGATTCATGTGCATCACAGGTTCCTGGGACTGCGCGGGGGGACTACCGCTGTCGTTTGGCGCCATATCGTGCCTCCTGTTCAAAGATCTCGACTGCCAGAGGGGATGGACGCCTCCACACCACGGACGATCCAGGGATCGTTTCCGGACAGACAAAGCCTATCCCCTGCAAACGTGTCGCCTATTTTGGGCCCGCCTCAGACGAGTGTCAACTTCCTTTTCGAGTCGTCGGGTTTTTCCGACATTCGAGGGCTCGCCACATTGCCCGATAATATCACGCTTGTCAGATATGCCTTCAATAACACTCTGTTCCATAACAGGCGCACATCGCCACAGTCGCCAGAGTATCCGGCGGCCGGACCATAGTTGCCTGCCCGAGGCGCATTGCAGCGGAGGATCTCCCGGCTTCCGTACAGCTTCAGACGGTCGGTGTCAGCAAGGAGGTTCCGCCAACCGAGATGACAAGACAGCGTTAATGGATACCGACAATCCATAACCTGATTCATCGCAAGGCCCACCTCCACTTCTCCGCCAGAACAGCGTGTTCGCTAGCTCGTCCAAACCCCCAAGCCGTGGCTCCAGAATGGCGTTCCGGTCACCCAACATCCAGATTTTTGTCCCCTCCTCCAAGTCAGGGCGGTCCCCCATCAGACGCAAAGGCCTCCCTAGCAAGCAGTTACAGTTTCCACACTATGCTGTATCAGATGAATTCATAGTAAAACGCTTGACAGGCGGCCGCCGATCGCTATTATGTGGGGTTCACTTAGTTGGGTACGCTTCCACTGATGAGTCGCTCGGTGGGTGGTGCGCAGCAATTTGGTAAGTACCCTTCAGAACGATTCGACTCTTTTGTATATAGCGCGTGCGGGCCTGATGCGCTGCACAACGGCCAGCGGAAAGATGAAGCCCGCTCCCGAGGCAGGTAACGGGATGCGGCTTTTCCCGGAGAGCAGAAAGGAGATTTGATGGATACTCTGTCACTACTGAAGAGCAAGATGGACGAGGCCAGCTTCCAGAAACTCACGGCCTTGAACAATGAAGACGTCAACGCGTTTGTCGCCTACGCCATCGAACTGTGCGAGCCGGACAACGTCTGGGTGGGCAGTGATTCCGACGAGGACGTTGCCCATTGCCGTCAACTGGCCATCGACAACAAGGAAGAGCTACCCTTGGGGATCCAGGGCCACACGGTTCACTTCGACGGCTACTACGACCAGGCGCGCAAGAAGGAAGTGACGAAGTACCTGGTGCCGGCCAACGACACGCTGGACCCGAAGCTCAACCAGGTTGAGCGACAAGAAGGCATGAAGGAACTGGAAGACCTGCAGCGCGGCGCTTACAAGGGCCGGACCATGCTCGTACGTTTCTTCTGCCTGGGACCGACCAATTCGATCTTCGCGTTGCCCTGTCTGCAGATCACCGACTCGGCCTACGTCGTCCACAGCGAAGACATGCTCTACCGGCCCGGCTACGAGGAGTTCAAGCGGCAGAGCAGCAACCCGAGCTTCTCGTT
>JANQFY010000338.1 GCA_028277585.1 Sedimentisphaerales bacterium | reverse complement strand
ACCTCTCGCTCCAGGCCGACGACACCTCCCTCGGCGGCATCCTCGACGAGATCTACACCGCCGACGAAGGCGGCGAGGGCGGCGCCCCGGGCGAAGGGGACATCGCCGACGAGATCACCTCCGAGGCCGACGCGGTCGTCCCGGAAGAAGAAGAGATCGCCGCCTTCGTCGGCGGTGTAGATCTCGTCGAGGATGCCGCCGAGGGAGGTGTCGTCGGCCTGGAGCGAGAGGTCGAGCAGGCCGGAGCCGCTGCCGAAACTGTCCAGGTTGACGTCGTCTTCGATCTCTTCCAGGGAGGCTTCGGTGGCCGTGCCGGCCGGGCCGACGGTCTCGGCCAGCGAGTCGTCGGTCACGTTGTAATCGCCGTCTGTCTCACCGAGGACGTCGATGCCTTGGCCGGTCAGAGCCGTGTCCATGTCGGTGATGTCACTGTCGGCCGCGAGCATGCCGGTTTCGGGGGCCAGGGAGATTTCGGATTCTTCGGCGTCCAGCTCGGCGACTGGTTCGGGGGCGCCCATGTCGGCCATGATGTCGTCTTCGGACAGCTCGGCCGAAGCGTCGGTGGTGTCTTCGAGGTCCGGGGTCAGGGCCAGCTCGCTGGAGGCGTCGGGCTCGATGGCCAGGTCCAGTTCGCCGGCGGTCTCGTCGGCCGGGGCGATCTCGACCGGGGCCTCGGCTTCGGCGCCGAGTTCCGTTTCCGGCTCGAGTTCGAGCTCCATCGCCGATTCCTCCTCGGCGGGCGCTTCGGCGGCGGGTTCCTCGACCACAGGTTCGAGTTCGAGCAGTTCGTCGACGTCGACCGGAGCGACTTCGGCCTCGGCGTCCGGCACCGCGTCCAGGCCCTCGGATACCAGGGTGTCGACCTCCTCGATCTTGAACAGGAGGTTGGACCCGTCCCGGAACTCGCGGAGTTTGCCGTCAGTAGCCAACTGCTTGACTTCGTCTTCGGTCTTCCCGAGCCGTTCGGCCGTTTCTTTCAGTGAATAGAACATACCAGCCATAATCACCATCTCCATCGACAAGAACGCGAACTGTGGCGTACTTGGAATCCCCGAAATGAAATTCCCTAGACTGCGTATTTTACCTTACAGGAAGGAATTATGCAACTTTTTTTTGGCCTTTTGTAGTCTGCGGCGCGTCCGATAACCGCAATTTCGCCGCCTGCCGGCCCGGTGGTTGCACAATGCTCCCAATTGCCGTATATAATACGAGCTTCATCGTCACCCGCCGTTTCACGCGGGGTGTAGCTCAGCTTGGCTAGAGCGCCTGCTTTGGGAGCAGGAGGTCGTAGGTTCGAATCCTATCACCCCGATTTCTACAACCTTCTGCTCTGGAAGCACTTGTCTCTTGAGACCCTTCTGAACTACCTGTCGAATCCATGTCCGATCCAGTCTCCGCGTCACTTCCGCGTCCATTTTCGCGGGGTTTGGAGTCCGCTTGGGCAGCCAATGCAGCCGCCGTGGCGATCAACACCTCGTCTGCATCATTGATGGCTTGAGCTGCCGATGCGGCATCAACCTGTTGGTAGTACTTGAGCGTCGTGTCGGGATTCGAATGCCCCATGAGGTACTGTAGGGTTTTGATCGGTACGCCAGCCAGAGCCCAGTTCTGCCCGCACGACTTCCTGATCGTGTGGACGCTGCATTTGCCGTCGAGTTCGATCCCGGCCCGCTTGCAGTGGCTCTTGAAATCACGATTGGTGTTGTTCAAGACAAACCTGTTCTGCCATTCGCGATCAAGGTAGTTGAGCTTCTGCCATCGCTTGAGGACCAGTTGGTAGCGATCCTCGGACAGGAAGATGTGTGGGACGCCCTGTGGGGCCTCTGCCTGCCATTCCGCCAGGATGGCCAGCGTGTGCTTCGTCAAGGGGATGGTACGCTGCTCGTGGGCTTTGAGGGTGAAGGGGAGGACGGTCTTGGTTCCTGCCCGGTTCTGGACCTTGAGGAGGCCGTGTTCAAAGTCGACGTCAGCCCACGTGAGCGAGAAAGCTTCGCCGATCCTGACGGCTGTCGTGTACAGGACGCTGTACAAGCACTTCCACCGCAAAGACGGTGCCACTTCCTGGATACGCAAGTACTCGTCCGGCTTGATGTGATGCCATCGACGAACCATGCACTTTGGCTTCTTGCATTTGGTGAACGGGTTCTCATTGGTGAGGCCCCACCGTACCGCCACCTCGAAGATCGTACGACATCGCCGGATGAGACCAGCCCGGCTCCATGCGCTGAGTTCTTTGTTGGTGTGAAGGTGGTGGAGCTGGGCGCCGATGAACAGATCCGCGTCCCTCGCTCGGATGTCCTTGACCTTCTTGCGTGGCCCGAAGTAGTCGAGCAGACGCAGGATGGTGTGGCCGTAGGCTTCCATCGTCGCGGGCCGGACGTTCGGCTTCTTGTGCTTGAGGAAGTCCTTGCAGAGTTTGGCAAGGCTGTCGTCAGCAGGGCGTTCATGCTGAGGTGCATCCTTCAGTTCCTTTGCCTTCTCTACCTTGAAGTCCTCGGCCTCGCGCCGGGTCCGGAAGGACTTCGAATGGCGCTTGCGTTCACCATCCAGATCCATCGGCCCGTACCATCGGCAACACCACAAGAGCTTCCGATTCGGCGTGGGCTTCAGTCTGTAGACACCTACCTTCGGGGCTCTCATCGTCTCCTCCTGTCTGCTGGAGCTGCTTTGTCAGACGCTCTTCTGAGTGCCGCCAGCACATGCTTCCGTCTTGCCTGTACTCTCGTCTTCTGTGCCATGGTGATCTCCTTTCAATCGTCTTCGGGATTCTGGTCGAAGTTCTCGAAGTTCAGCAGCCAAGCTCGCTCGCTGTCGAACTCAAACTCAAAAATGAATGGCCGTCCTGCCAAGCTAGCCGGGCAGTAGTGTTGTTTGGATTCGTTCCACATCATTACGACAAAGCGAACGAAGGTGGTGTCAAAGAAGAGCAGAAGTTCGCCTGTGTCATACCGCTGCTCCATTCTCTCCAACGAAGCCTCAAGACCAATTCCTTGCGTAAACGTCGGGCACTCGCTCAACGTGCGAAGAACCTCTAGGACGATCTTGTGCATGCCGGGAGCTTTGTCCTTCATCTCGGCCAGTGTGGCTGCGTTCCTCATCGGGGGCATGCGTGTTTTCTCCTTTCCCTCTATGACTTCTCCGCCGCATCTCGTTCAAGAGCCGCCCGGTACATACCGGGATTCATCGCCTCAATGACCAAGACTTGGAGATGTTCGAGTTGCCTTGGTTTGAGCGTGCCGATGAAGTTCCCTGCCAGCCTCTCAAGAACCGCCGTGTCCATCTTCGTTCGCTTCGCCATGTTGTCCTCCTACAGAAATGAGTGCAGCCGTCCAACGGTTGCGATGAACCAAGACCCGGAAAGGGGGGTTCCCGTTGAACGGCTGCGTCCATGAGAATAATCCAAGTCTTGTTTCATCGCAACTATCATTATCGCACCGATGTCCTGGGGTGTCCAGCAAAAAGTGAAAGAAATTATAGACCCCAGAGGTCAGTAAATATCAGTAAAGGTAAGTATATCTGCTTGATCAACATGCCCTCTTAGGGCCCGTTCTGGAACTGGAGGCTGACGCTGAGCGTCTATGTGCGCGCTAACCGTCTCCAGGCACTAGCTTTGTGGGATGTGACCTCCTACGCCTACTGGTAGGACCTCTAGCCATGTGGCCGCTGATTCCGGTTCACCGCTTCGCTGATCGTGAAGAGAGCGTGCGCGGCTTGAGGATCGGGCGGCGCGTAGCGTTCGTGAACCTCGGTTTTCTCAAGGATGACCTCTCCTCCCCGTTTGATGGTGGTCGTGGTGGTCTCCTTGTAGTGATGACCGTTGGCGGCCTTGATCATTGCGGGGACAGTGTCTGCTATGCCTGCGTTCGCGTCTGCTACCATGTTCATCTCCTTGTGTTTCGCCTGATGGGGCCATTGTTGCGCTTGTCTTCGAGGATGATGCCGACGACTTGGCGTCTGGGATCATAATCAACGTGTACCTGTTCGTCCGCGAATTGCTTGGATGTGTTGTTGTAGATTTGAACAGTCGGGGTGCGGGAGGCATTGTCTCTTGCACCATTCTTCGGGATGACCTCTTCCCCTCGCTCCAGGATTGCTGGAAACTCGTTGTTGCGAAGCCCTTGATGGAGGCGCGGCGCGTTGGCGAAAAGGGAGGGCGAGACGCTCCGAGTCATCGAATAGTCCTGCCCAACGATGCCGCCGTGAATAGTCCTGCCCAACGATGCCGCCGTGATGGTGAACGGGATACGGGGCGGCCGCAAAACCACCTGAACTGGATACTCCCCCTGACATGCCCGCCGAGAACGCAGTGCCGATCATGCCGCTGACAGCATTGGCAATGGGTTGCGTGACGGTTTGCTCTATGACCGATTCAAGGATTGACCTGCCAAGTGACCGCATGGCTTCTTCGGCGGTCTTGGCTCCAGTGATCATGTCCGTGAAGGCGCTGCCGAAGGACTGCCCGATGCGGTCCGCGACCTTGGCCAATCGCTCCGCGTTTTCCAGCTCCATGATGCTGTCGTGGTACTCCTTGATCTTGGCTTGTTGCGTATCGAGGTCGTCGGCGTAGGCTTCTCGTGCCTTACGCTCATATTCGACCATGTCACGGGCGTGCGCATGGCTGTCACTCAAACGCCCGATGATCTCTCGTTCACGATCGACAGCCGACTCCATGTCTGCCATTTGGCCTATTGCGGCTTTGCGGGCCTTGCTTGTCTCCCAGTAGGAATCGGCGAGAGATTGCTGGTAGTCTTCGAAGCCCTCGGCAGAGGGATAGATAGCACCAACGTCCCCAGAGACGCTTTGGGCTGTCGGGCCAGTCAGATCCTCGGCGCGGTTGCGCGTTGCGATCGTTGGCATTCCCGTTTCAACCGTCGTCGCCCCTGGGGCCGTGAAAGACAGGGAGCCCTCGGAGCGGAATCGCCCCCGACCATTCAGACGATCCAGATCGACCGATGAATTCGGATCGACCGGGATGGCGCGAATCTGTGCATCGATGTCGCGCGACGGACCACCGCTATAGGGGTTGCTCGGGTCAATGATTGGGCTGATGTCACTCCCGATCGAGGCCAGTTTGTCCTTCACCTGGTCAAGCTTGGCAATGAAGGCATCAGGCGCTTGGGCCGCATGCTCGAAGAAGTCACCAATCACCCCGGCTGTGAACCCGCAACCTTCCTCGAAGTCTGAAGCCCACCGCGCCAGGTATCGCTGATTGTCCTTCACGAACCCAGCCATAGCGGTTGCGCCTTTGGCAAGAGCCGGTGCAAAGGCTTCCCCAATCGTACGACGGATGTCACTCAGGGCCATATCGTATTGCTCAAGCTTCTTGGCGGTTGCTTGGGACATCTTTCCGAACGCCTGGACGTCGGCTCCGGAGGTCTGTATGATGTGCGCAACGTCGCCCGCGTGGCCCTCCAACTGTTGGAGCACGGCATTCAGCCCGCTGACGGCGCGACGGTCGCCGATGATCGCTTCCAGCACCTCGGGATTGGCCTTGGCGAGTGCCTTGAATACACCGACTAAACCGCCCACTTGGTCGATACCGACATCGATTTCGATGCCGAGTGCTGCAAAGGCCTCACGGGCCTCATCGGTCGGACTTCTCAGATTGGCGATGATGCCGCGCAGAGAGGTGATGGCGATCTCAGATTTGAGACCGGCGCGGGTCATGGTGGCGAGCGTACCGAGTAGTTCTTCTAGGCTGACGCCAGCCGTTGCGGCATCGCTGGCAACGTTGCCGATACTTCCAGCTAACTCCGCGAAGGTGATCTTGCCGCGCTGCACGGTTTCGAATAGGTCAGACGAGACCTTGCCTGCGTGCTCGGCTGAGAGGCCGTATGAGTTGAGGATCGTCGTCAGGGCATCAGCCGATGTCCCCGTGTCTGTCAATCCTGCCTGGGCAGCACGAGACGCAACCTCCAGGACCTCCATGGCGTTGGCTGCCGGGACCGACGCGGAGAGGATATCGTAGAGGCCCTTGCTCAGCGTGTCGGTCGATTCGCCCATCGAAATCGAGAGGGTACGGATTTGCCTGCTGTATTGGGGCAGGTGGCGCATCGACTGTTCGTTGAGCATGGTCGAGACGTTCGCCATTTGACGCTCAAAGGCGGCGAACTCCTTGACCGACTCGCGGACCACAGAGACGCCCTTGTAGGCCAGCCACAAACCGCCCATTGTCTTGATGAGGTGGTTCACGGTAGCCGTGGTGTTCTTTGTGGATGCAGCGACCTGATCAACAGCCTTGTCATATTGAGCCGCGCCACGCACCGCACCACTCGAATCGACATTCAATCTGAGGGTGACGTTCTTGATATCTGGCATTGGTTTGTTCCTTATGTGAACATCTGGGCGAGGTCATTGAGTGTGAGGCTGAGCATTCCGTTAGGAGCCTGGCCGCTGTGCCCGTCCTCCAATTCGAGGATATACTCCACACTGTTTTCGATCACGACATTGTGGAATGGTGGCAAGCCTGCGAGCTTGTAGCTCCCGCGCATGATGGTCTTGCGTCCGCTCTTGTCACAGAAGGCTGTATCGTAGAATGCGCCCATCGAGCCCGCGACCGACTGGGTGGCAGTCACCTTGCCGAGCGGTCTGGGTGTGATCTCCACTTGCCAGCCCCCGCGTGCACGGCCGGTGTCAACGGGAGTCCGCTTGACCAACCGCTTCAATCCTTCAAGGGCTACCGTCTTCTGTAGCTCCGTGATCTCGTCTCGGACGGTGCGGGCAAATGCGATCACTTCGCGATTGAATGCATCGGCGTTCACCGGGTTCTCCTTGGAGGTGACGGCGCTTCCTTACCCAACCATTCTTGCAGGAGACCCCATGCCTGCAACTCACATCTGGGCCTTCCGACGACGGGATTGCCTCGGCCAAGCTTCCACGCCCATGGCACATCTGGATGGCCCAGCATGACGTGTGCTATTTCGTGCCACAGGACGATTTGCGGAAACGGCTCATTCTCCTTCACGCCATAGAGGGTGATAGTGATTCCGCTGAAGCCTGACTCTCTCCCGACCGTCGCAGCTTCGGGCGGCCCCTCGTGGTAGACACGGAACTGAACGCAGCGCTGAACAACGCTGACGACCTCGGGCGGCAGTCCATCCATGGCCTCGATGATTCGGGCTATTTGAGCTTCGTTTGCTCCGACGAAACGAGCTCTCCGCTCATCCGAGACCGTGATTGGCTCCGGTGGTGACGCGCTATCTGGTGCGCAATCAGCGGCGGTACTGTAAGTGCTCATGTCATCACCTCTTGCCGCTCGTGACATCCGGCCTGTGGAGTCCGACCTCTGCCAAATGAGCCTGGGACGAAGGATACGCTGGAGGCGTGGAGGATGACCTCGGCGTCCTGGGTCTCCAGGGTCCCGGCGACCAGGACACGGACACCACGATGGCCATGCTGACGCGTCGCGTCTTCGACCTGGCCGAATCCCCGACAACATAGCACAAGGTCCTGGGCGTGCTGGTTGCCGTCGCCGCCAGTAAATTTGCGGTGGGACTCGACGATGAACTCTACAGAGCTGATCTTGAAGTGGGGCTCTTCGGCAATGGTGCCGACGAGGGTGATACGATTGTCATCCTTCAAAGTACACCTCCGGAAAGAGCTGGGGGCTAGACGGCAGCCCCCCGAACTCCGCATCATGGTCACCGGATGACTCCGGCGATGAGGAAGAAGCATCTTCGGCGAGGACGTGGATCTCATCGAACTCTTGTTCAAGCGCTTGTAGGTTTTCGACCAGCTCGCGGATACGCGGATCGCTTGGCATCGTGCCGTTCTCTTTCCATATCTGGACGGCCCGGCGGTAGTCGGATGGAGACAGGTGCCGAACGAGCAGTTTCTTCATTCGTTTGACTTGTTGGCGTAAGGACCTCATTGGGGGCCTCCATTCTGCGATTGCTCATAGAGCCTCTTGCTTTCTGTGATCCATTGGTCAAACGTGAGCGTTCGCGGGACGTCGGCCTGCATGCACCGCCTGAAGTCTTCCTCTGAAAGCCCCTCTCTCCGGATGAATTCCTCGTCATCGACGATCGCGGCGGTGATCCAGACCTCTTCCTCCCTGGTAGCGACAAGCCGATCAACCTGTTTGGCTAGGTCCTGTACGGTCCTAGAAAGTACGCTCTTCATCGTGGAACTTTCGGAGTTCTTCTTTGATTTCTTCGACATCTTCGCGGACATCATCGCTGTCGGCTTGGCTGGCAAGTTGCAGGACGCCTAGGCTGGCCCGAACGCGAGTACCCGCCGCTACTGACTCATCCACGATGATCTCCTTGAGAGTCCTCATCGCGAACGTGGCAACGTCGGCGTTGGCGGATAGGGCTAATCGGATACCCAACTGGCGACCCTCACGGATGGCCTGCTTGACCCGTTTCTCCTGTAACCACCTATAGGCGGTACGTTCGGAGACACTGATCTTCTCGGCAGCCTCCGCAACGGTGTCGCCCATCAGAACGCTCTCGACCAAACGATCTCTTTTAATCTCTCGTACTGACACTGGCTGTCATTCCTTGCCAAAAGCGCGACCAGGGGCGTCGGCAACAAGCCGAGGCACCCACCCCTGGCCGCCAATCACACTTCGTGTGCGGTTACTCTGCCACCGCAGGCAGGAACCGCTTCATGTCGCTTGGAATCGGCTGACCTTCGGGAGCTTTGAGCGCGATGCTTCCATTTCGCCATGCGGCTTTGGCATCAATGGGGTGCATCGTGATCCATTTGGCCTGGCTGACGTGCCAGGCCACAACAAGGCCGTCAGCGCCGACTCTTTCGATGATGGGGGTCATGTTCAGGGCGTTTTCGTTACTCATTGCTCTACCTCACTATAAAAAGTACTGTTGTGTCTTGAATGGCGAGGCCGCTGGAGGAACGCACAGCGACCCCGCCCATTGAGGAGAAGGTGGCTCTTATCGCTTGCGTGCAGAGGGCTGCATTCACCGATAGGCTTTCAGTCTTTCGGTTAGTGAGAGAGTCGCTAGGTGGTCTCTGTCCTCCTGGGAAATTGGGCGGCGCGGCGGCCTGCTCGGAACGCGAGAAAGTGCTTTGAGCCGACGCGCGATGGAAATTCGCTCGACGCAGCCAGGTCCCGTTTCGCTTAGCGGCCGCCCGTTGACCTCGATATCACCGTTGTCGTACTGCACGCACTTGAGGCCACAGTAATCGATGTCACCAATGGCGCGTCGGGTGGTCTGTTTGGCGAGACGGGCCTCTTCTTCGTCCAGATCGACGAAGAGGTCGCTGAGGCCGGATGGCCGCCCGCTCGGTTGTATGTGGCGGCGGCCGTTCACATCGACGACTATGATCTCCGCAGTTCCATCGTCTCTGACGTCCAACGTCGTGCGGGAGAGGGCACCGACGATGTGTTCGTTCCTACCAGCTTTGCTGACAGCTTCTTTCACCGCTCGCTCGTGGAGTTCTTGAGCGATCGCTTTGCGCCGCCGGGAGGATAACAGTTCCTCTGATGTATTCGATCCGCGCGGCCCGATGGAGAGCGCATACCCGCCTTCTCCGTCGTCGATATAGGCGTCCTGAATAGCGGGGCAGAGGTCCTCGAATTGGTCTGTTGTGATACTCTGGTCAAGTAGTTGCATGTGTGCACCCTTTCCTGTCTGTGTTCTACTCGTTCTCAAATTCAAACTGTTGCGCGGTGATGGTAGTCTTCTGCGAGCCCCTAAGGGTGTACCCGTTGCGCTGGAGCACGTGGACGATTCCGCTGCGTACATCCTCAGCAGCGTTCCCGTCTACGGGCAGCCCGGCGATTGTTACCACGACCTGTTTGGATTTGGTGCGCGGAGTGTGAGGCTTGATTGCGATTCCGGCTCGGCTCATGTGTTTATCCCTTTCTTTGACGCGGCGCAGTGACGCTGGCCAGCGGCCCGCTGGTTAACTCTCTTGCTGACAATGATTTCATTCTTCATGACCTCCGCTCTCCTCGGTCTGCCTTCCACTCGAAGGCGACGTAAGACGTCGTTTTCGCTGTTCTCACAGAACGGTCGGTGGCGTCCGTTTTGACACCAGTGCGTCCCAAGCGTCCCATGTATTTCCTATTTAATTTCATAACGCGTATTGCATCCTTAAATGGGGATTCCTTGGGACGCATGGGACGTAACCCCCGAAATCCCTCGGTATATCCACCGCCTGCTGTTGCCACTGCCTGGGCGCTCGCGCGTGACATCTGGGAAGATCCGCCGAATGTGTTGCCCGAACGTCCTAGCGTTCATTGCTTTGCAGCCGTTGACCGTGCACCACTTGCTATAGGCTGAGTAGACCTCCGCAGCCACGACCTGTCCTTGTGGGGCAGCCTGATAGTTCTCCGCAAGGAATGCTCGTGCCGGGTCTGAGTCTCTGCGATACTCTTCGAGCAGTTGCCGATGTGCCTTCGGAATGGCGAAGCCTCCTTGTTCTTCGATGCTCCGCAAACCAGCCAAGGCCCAGTTGAGGATGCCGGGCAGTTCCTCCTTCAGTTCATCCGCGAGGTTCCTGTTCTGCCTTTCTGGGGGAATCGTCCTGTTGAACGGGATAAGCAACAAGCGTCGCCACAGGCCGTACGTTTTGTCAGTGAATCGAGGAGCTGCATTGGTCGCGATCATCACTTTGGCAGTTGGGGCGGCGTCGACGGGGGACTTGAATTTGCGCTCGAACGTCATGACATCACCGGCAACGAACGCCTTGAGAATGGCCTCGGCCTGCTCCTCAATGATATGGATGGTCTCATTGGTAATGTTCACGCGCTTTCCCAGAGTCGAGTAGAGGCTGAACGGGTGAGCGAATCGCGACAGTGGTACGTGGCTGCAACAGAGCGATCCCACAAGAGACTCAATCACCTCCGAAAACACACCCTTGCCATTCGAGCCGGTTCCGGTCATGAGCAGGAATCGGTGTTCGCGGAGGTCCCGGCGAAAGAGGTAGCCTGCCCACTGCTGGAGAAGGAGCATGTACTCTTCGTCGTCTTGCATGACGTCTGCGACAAAGGTCTTCCATCGCGTGCAGTCGGCGTCTGGGTGGTATTCGTATGGCAGTCGCGCCATGCTGAAGTACATGGATGTGTGTGGTAGTAGCCTAGGCATGCCCGTGTTCGGGTCTGGGTCGGTGAGGCTGACATTGCCATTTGCGGCAACGACCACCTCAGCGCCGTTGGCGGCGTCGAGCCAAGAGTTCAGTTCCACCTGACCGTCGATGGCTGCTATATGATGGAGGCAAAGCAGGACGGCATTTACCACATGAGAGGAAACCAACACGTCTGCGCTGTGTAGATAGCCCGCAAGCTGAGCCTTGAGTTCACCATCGGGCAGCCGCCTGTAAGTCCCTCTCTCATAGAGATAGTACTCATCACGCCACCAGCGTAGTGAATAGCGTTTCCCGTCAATCGAGCGGCTGCTCACCAAGTGTCTATCCACCAGGAATTGCGCGGCCAACATATAGGGATCGACTTGCTGCTTGAGGATGGTCACTGGTCCAACCTCTCGCTTTGTTTGGCCACAAACCGCTCTAAGTCGCTGATGTGGTAGCGCATCGCACGACCAATGCGCGTGCCGCGCAGGAGCCCCATGTCCCTATAGCGTTTCAGCGTTTGGGCTGGATCTCGTGGGCCTCCCGGTTCGTCCAGGCGCAGCCATCGGATGGCCTCCTGGACTGTCAACAGCGGCGATCCTAAGGGCGGACCTTCCGCGCGAGAAAGGTGGTACTTCACTTCTTCCATGATGCTCGTCCTCGTCCACACAAAAACCCAATGGGTGCCGTCTGTGTGATGCCGTCTGGTTTTCTGTGCTTACGAGGCCTGCCGCTGCTCAAGATACCGATCTACATCGGTTCGCCGCCAACGGAGAGTCCTCACGCCTGCTCTGATTGCAGGCGGAAACTCCGTAGATCGTGACCAGTTGTACACGGTCCGGCGGGTAATCCCCAGGCGAGTGGCTATGTCCATTGCCGTTAGAAACTCTTTGTCAGCCATTCAAGACCTCGCAAAAAGAAGTTCGTTCGTTGGGGGGGCTTTCGGATTCCCACCGACCTCTTTGCGGATATGCATGGCCGCATGCAGGCAATTGACTCAAATGGAGTGTATGGCATTAATGGACTGCGGGCAACCGTTATTTCCAGAATTTATCACGAGTGACATCGCATTCGTCATATCTCTCTCCAATTCAAGACCCTAGCAACGCCATTACCCTCGATATTTTGGTGCGCGTGACATGCCCTGGGGCTCTCACGGAACTGATCCAGGCTTATGTTGTTATGCTGCTTCCGCAGGGACGTTGACCAATTGCGGTGTCAGTGCTAGCATGGACTTCATCCGAGACAGAGAAAGTAAGCGTTACATGGGAAGCAGATATTCACAGTTGGATTGGGAGAACAAGCAATGAGACACTTGAGCAATACCGTTTCCGCAATTCTCGCATTTGCCAGTATCTCTGCAATTGCTGATAACAAGAGGCCGCTGTACGACCAGCTCAGCGAGGCGGTTGTACGTTTGGAACGTGGCAAGGTCGTTGAAGAAGAGGGCCAGAGAACTGTGAAGAACGTGCCTGCTGGGACCGGGTTCTTCGTGGTACGCATGCCGGACCTATACCTTGTCTCCGCTCGACATGTAGTAGACAAGCCATTCAACTTGGCAGCCAGGGTCATATGGCGCAATCAGGAATCCGGAAGGAAGGAAGTCTTCTGGCTCAATCTTCCCCACGGGAAGTGGGTCTATCACCCCAAAACGGTTGACGATCCCAATGCACTCCCCGTCGACGTGGCTGTAATGAAGATCCCATGGAAGAGAGGCTGGGGGCTCACACACTTCAGGTACGAACCCACCGACTCCAGCGCACATGACAAGAATCAGCTGTCATTCGAAGACCCCAGCCCCCCTCAGCCCGTACTGGTGATCGGGTTTCCATCTAGTATTGGGTTTGAGTTGTCTGAGCAGAAGCCCCTATTGCGATCTGGCATAGTTGCCATGGCCACGGGACAGGAGTTCTTGAAGGTAGACGGCAAATGGGCAGACGAAAGGTGCTCTATCGTGGATACCCGTGTGTTCCGTGGCAACAGCGGAAGCCCCGTCATGAACCAGCCTAGACTTGGCGATTCTAAGGCAAAGCTCCTTGGCTTGATGATTGCCACGAATGAGCGCTACGACTATGGAATCATGGAACCGGTCTCACGAGTTAGGGAGACCCTGGATGCGGCGATCGACACCAAACGCGAAGGGATCTGGGGGGCAATGATCCGGAAGAAGACTAAACCTATGAAGTAGTACCGCGCCTGAAATGGGCCGGGCAATCCAAGCGACCACCCGGCCCGTTGACTCGGCAACCTTTCATTTCATCTGCGCGTCAGTTTCCGCGTCACTTTCAGTCACTTCGGACTCTACAGAGAGCCCGATTCTCACCAACTACCTACTTACCATCCTATGTCACCACCCCTCACCCCCCCCCCCCCCCCCCCCCCCACACACACACACAAAAAAAACAGGGTCTAGAGGCTCGGAGGAGGCAGTTTATGGTGGGGCGCGGACTTTGGGAGCAGGAGGTCGTAGGTTCGAATCCTATCACCCCGATTTTCACAACCTGCTGCTCTGAAAGCATATGCTTCGTAAGACCTTTCCAAGCTCGCTATGAATTCCGCGTCAACCCGCGTCACCTCTGCATCCATTTTCGCGGGGTTTGGAGTTCGCCGGCGGCGCGGGCCAACTGGCCGAGACCGGCAAGCTCGATGCGCAGATCATCGCCCGCTTCGCCACCGTACTCCAGGCAGCCGCCCAGGAACCCCTCGACGAACAGACCGAGCAGATCAAGGCCCTTCTCAGCCGACGCCATCAACTGGTCCAGATGCACACTGCCGAAACCAACCGCTTCGAACATACGCACGATAAGGCCGTCGCGCGTAGCATCCGCGCCATCCTCAAGACCATCGAGAAGCAAATGGAAAACGTCGATCGGCAGATTCGTGACCACATCGACAGACACCCCGAACTCACGCGTAGGGCCGAGCAACTCGAATCCGTCCCCGGCATCGGCGAGACGACCGCCTCGTTGTTGGTGACAGAACTGCCGGAGTTGGGGCGTCTGAACCGTCGGCAGATCGCGACCCTGGTGGGCGTCGCGCCGATCAATCGTGACAGCGGCACCTATCGAGGCAAACGCTTCACCGGCGGCGGACGCCATCACCTGCGCGCCCGTCTGTTCATGCCCACGCTCGTCGCCGCCCGGCACAACCCCGCGATCCAGGCGTTCTACCAACGACTGACCCAGAACGGAAAGACCAAGATGACCGCCCTGATCGCCGCCATGAGAGAACTCCTGACCATCCTGAACATCATGCTCAAGACAAATGAAACCTGGAACCCCAAAAACCACTTGATCGCCAAGACGGTCGCTACGTTTGTTCGGGGAACTTGAGGCGGACCAATTGGCCTTGGCGTTGTCTGGTTTCTGCACGCGGTTGTCTCACGGTCGAGGCAGGACGCACTTGCGACCTGAAGGTACGCCTTCCTTGCCGAGATGCACGGCGGCATAGATCCGCAACGGGCATGTGCATATGACAAGGTCCGAGCCAAAGAGAAACGACTTCGCGCAGCCTCCCTCATTGCAGATGACGAAATCAGGTCGGACGTACACCTCGGCTGAGCAGAAAGGTTCAAGCCCGGATTCGCAGCAGGCGAAACCGGCCTGGCAACTCATTGTCACTCTGATGGCTTCAATGGCCCGGCGCTGTTCCGGCGTCAGTTTCATCCGAGTCCCCTTATCAACTAGGGTTTCATCGGATATCGGATTGGCGTTGCTGAACTGAATCAGCTTCAGGGATGCCAAATTGGCGACTTCTCGCTACTTGCGTCACGGCGTGGTTGCCGGCGCGGCGATTCTCCAGATGACCGTTGTCACTCTGAAGGTGACAATCCCTCGCGGATCGCGTACCGAGTGAGTTCGGCCACGCCGCGAAGACCGAGTTTGTCCATGATGCGAACTCGGTGCCGGTTGACGGTGTGCTCGCTCAGGTAGAGGATCGTCGCGATCTCCTTGGTCCTCCTGCCTTCCGAGATCAATTGGAGCACTTCCTTTTCTCGGGCCGTGAGAACACCTTTGTCGGCGCTGGATAGACCTCTTGATATCGACTCGTGAACCGCGTCCTCATCGATGTCAGAGGAAAGATAGCGTCTCCCCTGCGCTACATTACGAATCGCGTCAATCATCTCGTTCGACGAGCACGTCTTGGTGACGTACCCCGAAGCCCCCGCCAAGATCGTCTCGACGACGATTCGCTGAGACGTGTGCACGCTGAGTCCGATGATGCGCGTGTCGGTCACATCGAGGATGAAGGGGATCGCTGCAATGCCATTGAGTTTGGGCATGGTGATGTCCAGCAGTACAATGTCGGGCCGGTGACTCCGCGCGGCCTCGATGGCGGAACGACCATCCCTGGCCGTGCCGACGACCTCCATATCTGCTTGAGCCTTGATGAATGAGCAGACCCCTTCCAGCACCACCCAGTGGTCATCAACAACCAAGATGCGTATGGCCGCAGTCTCAGACATGCACTAGCACGATCCTCATCAACTTCGTAGTTCACTGCCCTGGGTCTATGATCCCATACCGCCCGATGAGTGACAATAGCAAGATCTAGCCAATTCCCCCGGCGATGCAGACCATTCAAAAGCCCAGATGAACCGGCGCCGCCGGGTGGCATGGGCGGCATTGGATTCGTTGGGGTTGTGGCGCGGAGTGGGAGATCACTGGAGGAGGTGGCTACGCGATACGTGTCACGCTGCTCCAGGCGGGAGGCTGGACGCCATAGGCAGGAGGGGTTGCACAACACGCACGACGCCTCACGCGCTGTTGCTAAACGCGGGCGTCATCTTTTTACAGGGGTTTTACAAAACGGATCGGTCGCGATAGCCTATACTTGATATAGGTAGACCGATGGATAACGACGCACACATTCTGATCGTGGAGGACGAACCGCGGATTCGCTCGGCGCTGCGGGACTTTCTCGAGTATCACGGGTTCGGCGTGACCGAGGCGGGCGACGGTTTGGCCGCGAAGCGCCTCGTGGATGATCGGACCTTCGACCTGATCCTGCTCGATTTGATGCTCCCCGAAATCACGGGCGAGCAACTCTGTGCGAACTGGCGGCGCGCGGGGCTGCAGACACCCATCATCATGGTCACCGCCAAGGGCCAGGAGAAGGAGAAGATCTCGGGTCTGGAGATGGGCGCCGACGATTACGTCACCAAGCCGTTCTCGCTGGAGGAGATGCTCGCCCGCATCCGCGCGGTCTTGCGGCGCATCGACCCGGCTCGCGCGGTGGGGCAGACCTTCCGGTTCGGTGATCTGGACGTCGACGTTCAGGCGCTGTATGTCACGCGCGATGGGCAGACCATCGAGATCAGCGCGCGGGAGGCCGGGATCATTCAGCATTTCGCCGCCCATCCGGACCGGGTGATCAGTCGCGACGAACTCTATCGGCAGGTCTGGAAGGAGACGCTGACCGACCTGGGCACGCGGACGGTGGACATGCACATCGCCAAACTGCGGGCCCGCATCGAGGTGGACAGCAACGATCCGAAGCTCATTCAGACGGTCCGCGGGGCGGGCTATCGATACGTTCCCTAAAGGGGAGTAGACTTCACCGTGCACAAGCGACTTCTCATCCTGACAGCAATCGTTCTGGCGGCGCTGATCGCGCTGTCGTGCCTGGGCCACCACGCCGTGACCAAGTGGGCGCAGGGCCTGGAAGGGGCGCGGCTGGGCGAGTTCGCCGAGGTGGCCGAGCAGATTCGTCAGGACGTCAAGCGTAAGCTCGATGAGTTCATGCGGATCGAGCAGGAGCGTCCTTACACGGACTATCTCTACTCCTACGTGCCGGACAACGTCGTCACCAGCCAGCAGACGGCGCCCGTGCTGCGCTCCCCGCTGGCCGGGGTGATGACCAACAGCATCGCCTATGGATATTTTCAGGTCGAACCGGACAACACGATCGTTAACCCCTACTACCGGGTCAGCGAGATCGAGCAGGCCGATTCGGGCCAGTTGGCTCAGGATGTCCAGAGCCACCTGGCCAATGTCAGAGACAACGTCGTGCCCATGATCGAGGCGCAACGCGAGTTGCTGGCCAAGGCGTCATCCCTACAAGACGAGCAACAGGAGGGCGCTCTCGTTCGCCGGGCCGGTGGTGAGCTTGCGAAGGAGCGAGCGAACACGAAGAGCCGATCGCCGAAAGTCGCGCCGCAACGCAGCAAGGCGTATCCTATCGAGAGCCTGCGACAGCAAACTCAGCGGTCTCAGGTTGTGACTCAGGACCGGGATTTGGTGGCGATGAACTGGATCGACCCGTCGCCGGGCCAGCAGGCGGCCGGGGCCCGCGGCCGCGGCGCTCAGACCGAAACGACCGACGCTGAGCAGGTGCTGTCGGAGGCCTTGCGCGAACAGTCGCAGTCCCTTTCCGATTTGGCGCAGGCCGAGTCGCAGATCCAGGTTGTGACAGCGCCCATGGAGGAGGAAGAGACCGCCCCAGCGGCCGAATCCGACCAGGTGCAGATCCGCATCGAGCCGTTCGTTCCCGTCGTGGTACCGACCGGGCCGGACGAGATCTCCATGTTCGGCGGGCAGGTCTTCTTGCTGCGCTACGTTCAGATCGAGCAGCGCAACCTGATCCAGGGCTTTCAACTGGACGAGGCGGAGTTGGTGCGCGAAGTAGAGGAATCGGCGCAGCGGCTGATGCGGGACGGCATGGCGTTCGAGCTACCCGCTGCCGACGCGGCGGGTAAGGGGCTCGACGAGAACGGTCAAACGACGGCTTACACAGCCTTTCTGGACTTCGGTTTCGGCGACCTGGCCCTGAACCTCAAAGAAATGGACCCGGGCTGGATTACCAAGCGCATCGGCGAACTCGAGCATGTGTATCTGGGCATTGTGCTGGTGGTCGCTGTAGCGGTCGCTCTGGCGCTGACGAGTCTGTGGCGCACGACGCGTCAGCAACTGGCGCTGGCGAAGAAAAAAGACGAGTTCATCTCGGCGGTTTCACACGAGCTGCGCACGCCGCTGACGTCGATTCGCATGTACGCCGAGATGCTGGAGAAGAACTGGCTGTCGTCGCAGGACAAGGCGACCGAGTACTACAGGAACATCCGTCAGGAGAGCGAGCGTCTGTCGCGACTGATCGACAACGTACTCGATTTCTCCCGGCTCCAGCGGGGTCGCAAGCGCTACGACTTCCGGCTGGGGGATGTGAACGCGTGTATCGCGGATGTGGTAACGATGATGAGCCCCTACGCGGCCGAGCATGGCTTCACGATCGAGACCCACCCGGGCGAGCTAGGGCAAGTCGCGTTCGACCGGGACGCGGTCGCGCAGATCGCGGTGAACCTGCTCGACAACGCCGTCAAGTACGCCAAGTCCGCGCAGGACAAGACCATCGTCGTACGCACCCGCGCATCGGATGGCTACGCGATCATCGAGGTCGAGGACCACGGTCCCGGCGTCGCGCATCGCCAGCGGAAGCGCGTCTTCGAGCAATTCTATCGTGGCGCGCCGACCGAGGGCGATCGTGGCGCCCAGGCGACCGGGACCGGGTTGGGCCTGGCGCTGGTGCAGCGCTTCGCGCAGGCGCACGACGGCTTCGTCGAAATCCTCTCAGCCGATCCGTGTGGCGCGCTCTTCCGCGTGGGCCTGACGCTCCACGGCTAGCACCGCTCGTCTTCTCACCTCGTACGCTTGTCCATCAGGTCCCCGCGTGGGGGGAATCGCCCTTGAGAGCGACCTTGAGGTCTACGGGGTCCGCTTGATTTCGATCTCGGGCGTCATCGTCTTGGCGCCCTGGTCGTCCATCGCCTCGGCCTGGATCGTATAGATTGCCTCGGGAGGTATCTCAAACGACGGCGGCTGCCACTCCCACGTCGCCTTCCAGTCGTCCGTCGGGTCGGTCGCCGTGGCGCCGGCACTCACGCGGACAGCATTGTCCCAGTGCGTCTGAAAATGGTACTTCACCCGGATCACGGTGCCGTCTGGATCGGACGCTTCGGCGCGGAACACGATCGGTGTGTTCGGGGAGAACTCATCGCCCTCGGCGGGGCTGATCAGCGTGATGCTCGGTGGGGTATTAGACAGTTCGGTCGCGTCCATCAGCCAGTGCGACATCAGGATGTCCATATCGAGATCGTCGACCTTGCAGTCGCCATTGATGTCGCCGGCGATCTGGTTCTCGCAGACCGGCGCGCCGAAGTACGACCGGCTGGCTTGGGCCGTCCCGCCATAGGCGCCGAGATTGACGAACCCGCCGTTCGGGAAAGGCTCGGCGCCGAGCGGCCCGTTCGGATCGCCCAGATCGATGCAGGGGCTGGTCTCCTCGTCGAGGACCCAGCTCTCGGCCTCCTCGTCCCAATGGCCCGCCTGCGATTTGAGATGGTAGTCTCCGGCGATCCAAACGTCATCGTTGGCGTCGGCCGGCGTGTCGTTGGTATCCCAGTAGCCCGGATCGACGAAGAGCGGATCGATGTCGACGTTCCCCTCGCCTGGGTATCCGCCCTGTACGTTGCTGTTGGTCACGACGATCTCCGACGGAACCTCGGGGTGTGGCGTGAACGGGTCCGGCCCGTCCCAGACGATGCACTGCGTCATTCTGGCGATCGCCGGGGTGATCGGCCAATGGTCGATGGTATTGGGCCGGCCGCGATTGCCCGCGAACGTGCAGTTCGACAGTTGCAGGACAGGCGCCGAACGGTTGGAGATCGCGCCTGCCCAAGGCCCCGCGTTGCCGGCGAAAAGGCATCCACGGGCGTTCAGCATGTCAACGTCGATCAACACAGCGCCTGTGAAGAAGCTGCCTGAATTGCCGACGAAGCGACAGTTGGTCAGAGTCAAACTCCCCGCCGCGTCGATGGCTCCCGCGTGCCTGAACGCGTTAGCCGTGAAGTCACAGTCGATCAGCGTCGCTGTTTGGAGGCACTCAACGGTTGCCCTGGCCCAGCCCCGATTGGATCTGAAGACACACTTCCGCGCCATGAGAGTCCCCGAATGCTTGATCGCGGCCTCGTCGGTGTTGGCCAGAAACGAGCAGCGCAATAGATCGAGCGTTCCGGAGCTATCGATCGCTCCGTCGCCATGCTCCGCAAAGCGGCAATCGGTCATTCTGAGATTCCCTTGGTAGCAATGGAACCCGGCGCGCGAGCCGGAGCCGTGACCGTTCCGCTCGAAGGTACAGTTCGTCAGGACGCCGTTACAGTCCCAAACGTCGATCCCGCCTCTTCCGTTCTCGACGAAGGCACAGCCGGTCAACGTGAGGTTCGCAGGGCCAGAGACGTCGATTCCGATCTCGCCGTTCTCCACAAAGGTGCAATCCAGCAGGACGCTATTGCACTCCGAGGCGGAGATCCCCTCCGATCCGTTGTCCACGAAGTGGCAGCGGTAAATGGATGGACTTCCCGGCTGGAGTTCCATCCCATAGCTGGAAGCACGAGTAATGGTCAGACCGTCCAGGACGGTGGTTTCGTCGATCTCTCGGCCCGTCAGGATGATCCGACTGCTATTGCCTGGAGTCGGCGGTTCCGCATCATTGTCCGGGCTCGTGTCACTAGCGAAAGCGCCGGTCAGGATGGTCTCATAGCGTTCCACGTCCCGCGCGTCTGCGTCGCTGCCCGCCACACCGGCGTACCCCCCTGACAGGGTAAGATGGTTGCGCAGCTCGAAGGTTGCCATTCTCGGACTGCCGTCTGTTCCGCCGTCGCTTGGTCGATACGTGCCCTGGGCGATCCGGATTTCCACGGGTACCGACGTCTCGGCGACCTCGGTGAAGGCGTCCTGCAGGTGGAGGTAGGCGTCGGTCCAGGAGGTGCCGTCCTGGGCCCCGGTCGCCGCGGCATCCACGTAGATGACGGACTCGCTCGACCAGGCGACACTTACGATACAGGTGCACAGAACGACCGCGCACCGCCGGCTAAACCATTTGTTGCTCATGGCTCTCCCTCACTTTGACAAAACCACATTGCATTGATGGGATTCCCCAGTGCGGCCGACATTGGCTGCACCCTCTTCCCGGACCTCTCGGTCCCTTCTCTATAGAAAGGCCTCCTCCGGACCCCTCCGTTACAGACTTTTTCCAGATTGCCAACGTTAATCACCACAGTACCACAATCGGGAGCCCGATTTCAACGCTCCTGGCCCCCTATACCCCCTATCCATCTGCCAGAAGGGCCCCAAGAGACGCCAACTTGCCGAGAACGCGATATCCTGGCAGTGTCACTTCGTAGGCCGAGGCAAACAACGGAAGGCGGACCTGATTATCCACGCCTGGCGGCGCTCGCCATCTTGTCTGTCATCGACTGCGATCCGAGATGGACTTCTGCAGCAGCCAGTAGGCCGAGGCGAAGAGGGACCATTCCAGGACGAGTGCCGGCAGGATGAGCCACACGAGGCGGGCGCTGTAGATAGGGGTCTCGATCCTGGCGTTCGCCATACGCACGAATAGCAGGGCCAGAAGCGGTTCACCCCAGACCGGCAGGGTGACCAGCAACAGGACGAGTCCTTTGTGCAGGCGGGACCGGACGTTGAAGAAGAGAACCGCGCCGCAACCGACCATCACGAAGGTGGCGAGTCCCACCCAGGGAGTCGATTCAACGACTGGCTTGGACGTGAGGGTATAGTGCCCCGCGCGCTGCAGAACGTACAGGGCATGCAACAGGGCGAAGCCGGCGGCTGCGGCGCATGCCGGAAGCAACACGCCGAATCGCACAACGCTGGTCCATCTCTTACTGAAGGCAAAGAGACAGACCACTCCGATGATGACGACAAACTTCAGCCTGCTCGTGAACGAGGAGCCAAGCACCATATCCAGAGAATCGAGCAACAGATCGAGTGCGATCCAGTACCGGGGAGGATGGGTTCGCAGACGCAGCGTGAAGTCACCGCCTCGATGGACGAAGATAAGGTATTTGTCGTCTCCCTTATCGACCATCTGCAGGCGGCTGTTATAGAACGGGGCGTCCTCCGTGGCTGCCGTGACCCCTGGGATCGAAACAAAGCGGTACTTGGCGCCATCGGCGATACGTACGGGAATCAGACCGGGCGGGGCATCGGTGTAGTCCAGGACACGTGTGTCGTCTTCGAGACGTTCATCGACCAGACGGTAGGGAGGATCAGCCTGCAGAGCGATGCGCGGGTCTCCCAACAGCCAATAGTAGGGGAACGCCGCGAAGGACTGCATGGTGCCTCGCAGTTGGGCCTGTATCACCATGCCGATCGGGAAATCCGGCCAAGTGTAGCGAAAGGGCAAGTCCTCGAACTCGCCGATCAGGAACCCTTCCCAGGGGCTGAAGGCGAATCCCGCGTAGGCCGCGGCGCCCTGGTCGACGAAACGCAGCGCCACGGAGTCGTTTCGCCAGGGCCGTAGCGAGCTGCATCCCGCGGTGCTGATGACCACCGGCCGAAGGCGAGGGATGTCCTCCGAGACGAGTGTCACCTTGTCCTCCAACTCCCAGTAGTCGCTCCAACTGTGTCCGGTATAGGTGAGATAGTCGGCTTCCGTCAGCGCTTGGAGCAGACGGGACTTGCTCAGAGGGTGCGTTTCTCCAAGATTGCCCTGAGGCTGAATCAGCCTGCCCTCAGGGAACCCGGCCGAAGGGTACTTCGCATTCACAACGACGACATGCCGGCCCTTGACGCGGGCGCTGCGCTGCCACAGATCACGGGCCAGATTCACGGTGGAGCCGGAAATCATGCCGATAGCAACCACCCGGTTCTGTTCCCGGAGATCGACCCCGAACGTCATCATGCGCCGGTTGGACAGACCCGACGGCGCCACCACCCAGAGCACGAAGGTCGGATCACAGGCGAGCGCCTCACTCAAGGAGCCAACCAAGGGAATGGCCTCGTGGTGGGCGATCTCCTCGGCCAGCGAGTAGTAGGGATCATTGCTATCGGCAAGGACGACGGTCTTGCCGGCCGTTGGATCGGCATGCGATGTTCGAATGAGAACGGCCAGCAGGAGGATGAGAACAACCCCGCGCGATTCATGCCGTCCACCTTCGTCTCGGATTCCCGGGCACAGTTTGCCTATGACACTCCCGCACATCTGAAGCCCTTTCGTGTCAGAATCTCGCTTATGCTATAAGACCACGCTGCCGTCGTCACGCATTACTTGGAGAATCCGGTTTTACATGCTTTTTACATGTCTGATGTCACGCGCGCGGCGCCGCGCCTTTTACATTCTATTTACAAAACAGGACCTTCTATGTGCGGTATAGTATGTATAGAAAGACGCGGGAATCCTGTACCGAGAATGGAGGTGTCGTCATGGTCAGTTCGAAGCGAATCGCGGCTCTTATCCTCATGGTCGTTTCGGGGGGCGTCTGTCACCCCGTCGGCGCCCAGATCCGCCACATCCGTGTGCGTCCTCCGGCACGCAACGTCATCGTTCCCCAGAGCCGTCCCTGGGCGTTCGCGCCGACCGGACGCGAGGCGATCAAGATCACCGACATCGAGGCGCGCATCGACATCGTCGAGACCGTCGCGACGACGACGATCGAGATGCGTCTGGAGAACACCACGAACCGCCGACAGGAGGCCGAACTGGTCGTCCCCGTCCCTGACGGCGCCGTGGTGCGCGGCTTCGCCTACGACGGTCCCGACGGGCGCATCACCGCCCAGGTCCTGCCCCGCGCCGAGGCCAAGCGCATCTACGAAAGCCTCGTCGCGAAGATGCGCGACCCGGCCCTGGTGGAGTTCATCGGGTACAATCTGATTCGTTCGAGCGTCTTTCCCGTCGAGCCGCGGGGCAAGCAGAGGGTCCGTCTGACCTACGAGCACCTGCTCGAGATCGACGGCGCCCGGGTCGACTACGTCCTGCCCCGAACCGAGTCGCTGGAGTACGCGGCGCCGTGGAAGGTCACCGCGACGATCAAGGCCAAACGACCGATCGCGACGGTCTACTCGCCCAGCCACAAGCTCGAGATCGAGCGGCGCAGTAACCGGAAGCTGGTCGCCAAGATCGCGACGAAGGCAATGAAAGAGCCGGGCCCGTTCCGGCTCTCGTATCTGCTCGAAGAGCAGGGCGTTACCGCGTCCCTGCTGGCGTATCCGGATAAGAGCGTCGGCGGTGGCTACTTCCTGCTGCTCGGCGGATTGCCACCCCATCAGGACGACGCCGAGGCGCCTGCCATCAAGCGCGAGGTGACGCTCGTCATCGATCGCTCGGGCAGCATGCGGAACGAGAAGATCGAGCAGGTCAAGGAGGCGGCTCTGCAGATCATCGCGGGTTTGCAGCCGGGCGAGGCGTTCAATGTCATCCTGTACAACAACACCGTGCAGTGGTTCTCCGAGCGGCCCGTGGTGAAGACCGCCGAGACAGAAAAGGCGGTCCAACGTTACATCGAGGGTGTCACTGCAACGGGCGGGACCAACATTCACGGCGCACTGGCGGCGGCACTGGGCCAATCGCCCACGGCCGGGACATTGCCTCTCGTGCTGTTCCTCACCGATGGTCTGCCCACGGTGGGCCAGACATCGGAGATAGCCATTCGCGAGCTGGTCACGAAGGCGAATCCTCACAACCGGCGTGTCTTCACGTTCGGGGTCGGTTTCGACGTCAACGCACCGCTGCTCGAGAGGGTTGCCTCCGAATCGCGGGGCCGCGCCCAGTTCGTCTTGCCGGACGAGGACGTGGAAGCGAAGGTGGGCAAGGTCTTCCGGCGCCTGACCGGCCCGATCCTGGCCGATGCGGAACTGCGCCTCGTCGATCCAGACGGCGGCGCTGCACTGGGACGCGTGCGCGACATCCTGCCCGAGAAGTTGCCCGATCTTTTCGAAGGTGACCGGCTCGTGTTGTTGGGCCAGTACATCGGGACCGAGTCGATCACGTTCAGGCTCAAGGGCAACTACCGGGGCAAGACGCGCACCTTCAAGTTCACCTTCGGCTTCGACAAGGCCAGTCGCAAGAACGGCTTCGTGCCGCGCCTGTGGGCCTCGCGCAAGATCGCTGATCTGATCGACGCCGTCCGGCAGATGGGCGCCAACCCGAGCGCGTCGACGCAGGATCCGAAGGTCAAGGAACTCATCGACGAGATTGTGCGGCTCTCCACCCAGTTCGGCATCCTGACCGAGTACACCGCCTTCCTCGCCCGCGAGGGCACGGACTTGGCCGACGCCCGAGAAGTGTTGCGCGAGGCAGAGGGACTCCTCTCGAGACGCGCCATGGGCGCTCGTACCGGCAAGGGCGCGGTCAATCAGAGCTTCAACAGTATCCAGCAGAAGGCGCAGACCGAGCTGAACTACCAGAACTTCTACTACGACGAACAACTCAACCCGGTTGTCATCACCAATGTCCAGCAGATCAATGACAAGGCCTACTACCGGCGCCGCGGCCAGTGGATCGACAGTACTCTGGTCGACCGCCAGAACCAAGCCAAGCCGAGTCGCGTGGTTGATTTCGGAACGCGCGAGTTCTTCGAACTGGCGCAACGCCTGGCCCGCGAGAACCGGCAGGGCAGTATCGCCATGAAGGGCGACGTCCTCCTGCAGATCGATGGCGAGTCGATCCTGATCAAGGCGCCGCGCCGCAACTGAATGTCACTCCAATTCGAGAAAGGGCAAGAGCCATGAAGCAGATGATGACAATCCTGGCAGTCGCCGTGGTGATCGGTTGTGTAGGGAGGTCGAGCGTCCGGGCGGGCGAACCCTCCGAGCCGGCGATTGAGACGACAACCGTAACCGAGGTCCTGCCGGCAGAGAGCAAGCCGGTCGTGCAGATCGCGATCCTGCTGGACACGAGCGGCAGCATGTCGGGGCTGATCGATCAGGCGCGCACGGAACTCTGGTCGATCGTCAACGAGTTCATCTTCGCCCGCAAGCATGGCAAGGCGCCCGACGTGCAGGTCGCGCTCTATGAGTACGGCAATAGTGGATTGGCCAAGAAGGGAGGGTACATCCGGCGGATCGTACCGTTGACGACGGACCTGGATAAGATCTCCGAGGAACTCTTCGCCCTGACCACCAACGGCGGGGACGAATACTGCGGCTGGGTCATCCGCGAGGCGGCTGAGGACCTGCAGTGGAGCGATGCGACGGACGATTTGAAAGTGATCTTCATCGCGGGCAACGAGCCCTTCACCCAGGGACCCGTGCACTACAAGGACGCCTGCGCCAAGGCGATCGAGCGGGGCATCGTCGTCAACACGATCCACTGTGGTCCCGATCGCCAGGGCGTCGAGGGCAAGTGGAAGGATGGGGCGGCGCTGGCCGACGGCCGCTATCTCAATATCGATCACAACCGCCAGGTGGTGCATATCGCCGCGCCGCAGGATGCGGAGATCGCCGAACTGGGCGTGCGACTGAACGCGACGTACCTTCCGTACGGCCTGGAAGGTGGGCTCGCCCAGGAGCGGCAAGCGGTCCAGGACCTGAACGCCCGGCAGGCGGGCGCGGCCGCCCAGGTGCAGCGGGCGGTGACCAAATCGTCCGCCAACTACAAGAACACGACGTGGGACCTGATCGACGCCGTGCGGGACGAGCAGGTCGATCTGGAGCAGGTCAAGCCGGAGAATCTTCCCGAGAACATGCGTAAGATGAACGCCAAGGAGCGTCAGGAGTACATCAAAGGGCAAGCCAAAGAGCGAGAGGAGATTCAGACCCGGATTCAGCAGCTCAACGAGCAGCGGAAGCTACACGTCGCCAAAGAGATGCTGAAGCGGCAAGGGGGGGAGCAGACGCTGGGCTCGGCCATCAAGGAGGCGATTCGCACGCAGGCCCGGAAGAAGCACTACACCTTCGAATCCCCTCAGCAAACCGCCACACCGACTCCGAAGGATCCGCAGAAGTAGCCGCTTCGACCCGCGGCCCTGAAGAACCCGGAACCAGGTGAGCCGTCCGCGGAGGATGGCTCACCTTTCCGACATACCGTTCGAACGCCCCTCAGACGGGCGGTTCGTCACGCAGTTCCGTGATGTCCGCGCCCGCGCTGCAGAGCCGGCACTTCGGATTCCGCGCGATCGGCACGCGGCGAAAGTGCATGGTGAGCGCGTGGTAGGTCAGCAGTGTGTCGGTCAGCAATTCGCCGATTCCCAACAGGTACTTGATCGCTTCGGTCGCCTGCAACGATCCGATCACGCCGGGCAGGACGCCGAACACGCCGGCGTCTCGACCGGTCGGCACCGCACCGGGCGCCGGCGGGGCGCTGAAGACGCATCGATAGCAGGCGGACTGGCCCGGCAGGATGGTCATCATCTGACCATCGAATTGGAGAATGCCGGCGTGCGAGAGCGGAGTTCGCTCGAGATAGCACGCGTCGTTGATCAGGAACTTGCCGGCGAAGTTGTCCACACAGTCGATCACGAAATCGTATTCGCTGACGATCGAGCGGAGGTTGTCCGCCCGCGCCCACTCCTCATAGGTCTGGATAGTGACGTCGGGGTTGATCGCCCGGATCTCTTCCTGTGCGGAGGTGGTCTTGGGGCGTCCCACGTCACTCGTGTGATGGATGATCTGTCGCTGGAGATTGCTGATGTCGACGCAGTCGCCGTCCAGCAGGCCGAGGGTTCCGACCCCGGCGCCCGCCAGATACAGTGCGGCCGGGGAGCCCAGCCCGCCGAGCCCGACGATCAGTACTTTGGAGGCGAGCAACTTCTCTTGCCCCGCTGCGCCGATCTGCTCCAGGACGGTGTGACGATGGTAGCGTTCGATCTGCGATTGGGTCAACGGCATGGGGTTCATCCCTCACCTCAAGGGTTTCCGTGCATTCCGATCGAGCGGACCGGCGTCGTCAGGTGTTCAGGAAGGCACAGTCCCAGTCCTTCCAGACCAGGTCGAAGCCGTGCTCGCGGAGCATGGCGCCCACCTCGGCCGGGCTGCGCTGGTCGTGCACGGTGAACTGCTCGGTGTTCTTGTCGGACTCGGAGTACCCGCCCGGGTTGGTCCGGCTGCCTGCGCTCATCCGCGTGACGCCCAATTCGATCAGCCGGTCCCTCAGGTCCGCCGGTTCCCGCGTCGAAATCACGAGACCCGCGTCGGAGAAGCACAGCCGCAGCGCGAGCATCATCTGTACGAGGTTCTTGTCCGTTAGCAGGTGGGGGAAGGTCTCCGCTGAGACGCCGCAGGCCGCCCGCAGGCGGGGGAACGAGAACGAGACGTGCGAGCGCCAGTAGCGCTGGATCAGGTGCCGTGCGTGCTCGCCCAGCGCCAGGGTCTCGATCCGCCAGTCCGCCAATCCTAGCAGGACACCCAGTCCGATCTCGCGCATGCCGGCCGCGCCCATGTCGTCGGGGCCGGCCAGTCGCTGGTCGTAATCGGCCTTGGGACCGCCTAGGTGGTAGTGCGCGTAGGCGTCGCGGTCGTATGTCTCCTGGTACAGCGTGACGCCCTCGACGCCCGCCTCGAAGAGTCGGCGGTAGTCCGCCACGTCCATCTGGTAGATCTCTACGCCGATGAAGCTGAACCGCTTACGCAGCGCGGTCGCCAGTTCCTCCAGGTAGTCCGCGCCGATGAAGCGCTTGTCTTCGCTGCTGACGAGCAGGATATCGCGGAAGCCTTCGGAGGCGAGGATCTCCGCCTCGGCCAGCGCCTCGTCGATCGACAGGCGGGCCCGCGTGAAGTCGTTGTCCGTGTTGAAGCCGCAATAGCGACAGCGATTGACGCAGTAGCTTGAGAGGTATACGGGCGCGTAGAGCCGAATCGTCCGGCCGAACCGTTGGATCGTCAGTTGGTGCGCCGCCCGAGCCATGGGCTCGAGGTACGCCTCGGCGGCCGGGGAGACCAGCGCCGCCAGTTTGTCCAAACTGTACGAGCCGGGTCGCGAAGCCAGCGCCGCTTCGACGTCAGCCGCTGTGGTGCGCTGCAGCGCAGCTTGCCACGAGTCGCGGTTGGCGTCCAGGCGTCGTCGTTTGAGAGTATCGTGGATCGTGTCTTTCGTGCGGCTGTTATCCATAGCACGCACCTCCTAATCTCCCAGGAACCCAGTCAGGGGGCTCGAAGCCTCGGCGCTGCGTGTCGCGGCGCGGGGACCGGATTCGTAGGCCATGCGGCCGGCTTCGGTGGCGAGTTTGAAGGCCCGCGCCATCTCGACCGGATCGGCTGCGGTGGCGATCGCGGTATTGACCAGCACCGCGTCGGCGCCGATCTCCATCGCCTCGGCGACGTGCGAGGGCAAGCCCAACCCGGCGTCCACCACGACCGGTACGTTGCTCTGTTCAACGATGATCTCCAGCGCCGCCCGCGTCTTGAGTCCCTGGTTCGAGCCGATGGGGCTGCCCAGCGGCATCACCGTTGCGGTGCCCAGGTCCGCCAGTCGTCGGGCGAGAATGGGATCGGCGTTGATATAGGGCAAGACGATGAAGCCCTCCTTGACAAGCGTTTCAGCCGCCTTGAGCGTCTCGATCGGATCGGGCAAGAGATAGTACGGGTCCGGCGTCACTTCGAGCTTGACCCAGTCGATCCCCGTCGCGGCTCGCGCCAATCGCGACAGCCGCACCGCTTCTTCGGCGCTGCGGGCGCCCGAGGTGTTGGGCAAGAGCAGGAAGCGATCGCGATCGATATGGCTGAGCGTATCGTCGTTGGCGTCGTCGATATCCACGCGCCGCAGCGCGACGGTGACGATTTCCGCGTCGGTCGCGGCCAGCGCATCTGCCATCACCTGCGGGGAGGTGAACTTGCCCGTCCCGACGAGCAGGCGCGAGTCGAACGTCTTGCCCGCAATGGTCAGTTTGTCCATGAATTCAACCTCCACCTACGAAGCGCACCAGTTCGATCATCTGCCCGTCGGCCAGTTCCGTGCGGGCGAAATCTTCGGGCCGCACGATCCGACCGTCGATCTCCGCGACCGCCACCGATGCCTCGGTATCCAGTTGCTTGAGCAATTCCGCCAGCGTCGCGGGCATCTCCTCGTCGGAGAACCGCCGTTCGACGCCGTTGACGTTGAGCGATTTCATAAGCATCCACCTGCCACAAAAAAAGGCACCCCCACGAAGGGCGTGCCTTTGGTCGTTGACAAGCCTCCCTTCGCAGGCGCTAACCTGATCAGGTTCCAAGGGTCATCGCTGCCGTTGCGATTTCTCAGCCGCTCGAATGGATAGCGTCGCCATCCATCGGCTCCCCTGGCTTTTCATAGATAACGGGCGTATGATACACGCGTTCACTGTGATTGGCAAGAATATTGAGGGTGGCTTCACCGAGCACTACGCTTGAGGCTCTTGCTTTCGCTGTCATTCCCGCGCAGGCGGGAATCCAGACAACGTCGGACGGTTCCTGGATCCCTGCCTGCGCAGGGATGACAGAGTGGGGTTCTTGAGCTGATGTATGGTGTTGCCATGCCGTTTCCCACAGATATAGGAATCGCCGTGGAACATAGGGAAATTCACTCAATGCAGGACAGCTCGTTCGTGGTTCAGGAACATACGACAGCCCAGGGGGTCCACTGGGATCTCATGCTCGAACGGGGCGATGCGCTGACCACGTTTCGTCTGGAGGAGGCTCCCGGGGCGGCTGCGGACCATGCCATCGCCGCCGAGAAGATTTTCGACCATCCCCTGCGCTTCCTCACGTACGAGGGCCCTGTCCAGCAGGGGGCCGGGCGGGTGCGCATCGTTGATCGTGGTGCATGCCGCATCTCTGCATTCTCGGAGGACCGCATCGCGGTGCGACTGGCCGGCGATGTTCTACAGGGCGTTTTTGAACTGACCTGGATGGACGAGAACCGCTGGCGTTTCAGCCTGGCCGATCCGCCGGACTTTCAAGCACGCTGATTGAAGACTGTACCACGAGCCAGCCCTGCCTTGTCATTCCCGCGCAGGCGGGAATCCAGGAAACCATGTCTCTGGACCCCTGCCTTCGCAGGGGTGACAAAGTCGGTATTTCATGGCGCAATGCGCAGTCACCCGCATGTTCATGGATCAGATTCTTCGGAAGAGCAGTCCGACGAGCATGGCGATCAGGGCAAGTAGATAGCACAGGTGGTGGATCGGCTTGCGGGTCTGGACGGGGGCGATGTCCTCCCGGATGGCGGCCGCGTTCAGGCGGGGCAGCTCGCGCAGCGGCGCCGCGATCCGGCCGGCGAGGTTGTACTCGGCCGGGTACGGCTTGTTGAAGTGCACCACCGCTCGTTTGTCATGGTCGTTGTCGTCCAAGCGCAGCGAGAGACTGCGCGCCTCGCCCAGCGGAACCACGGCGCGATAGCGGCCCAGCCCGACCTCCTCCACTTTCACCGGTGTCGTGCGCTCCCGCTCGTCGACGATCTGGGCGTCGAACGCCACGCCTGTCATCGGCCCGCCCGAAGCGTCAAGGCGTGTGATGTCGATGCGCCATTCGTTCTCGTCGTGACTCTGTTGCAGGCTCAGCCCCTCGGTCGACTCCCGGCGAATGATTCCCCGCAGCGCCTGGGACCAGAATCGCCCGAACTGGCCCCAGGTGAGCCATTGCGATCCCCACTTGTCGGTGACGTCGCTGGTATACGCCAGTGACGCGCCCAGCCCGTGCCGGGCGAAGGCGACGACCGGATCGCCCGAATGAGCGACGAGCAGCAGTTGGGTGGCGGGCTTGACGTTCGTCATGACGTAGCCGAACACGACGGGCAGGTCCGCGTTGCCGAAGCCCGAGAGCAGGGGGTGGTCCGAGGTCTGGATGAGGTTGAACAGGTCCT
>JANQFY010000211.1 GCA_028277585.1 Sedimentisphaerales bacterium | reverse complement strand
GATGCCCCAGTATCTGAAGTCACATTTCTTCAACGGACTGCACGGCCGGGCGCTGCCGCCGGCGACCGCGATCAAAGCCGCCAACCCGGCACTGACGGTGATCGCTGAAAGCGGTGACGGCGGCAGCGCCCGGCCGTGCAGTCCGTTGAAGAAATGTGACTTCAGATACTGGGGCATCTTGGCCGCCTGGCCGATCCCCGAGACCATGACCAGTTGCGTCGGGTCGATCTCCAGTTCGGTCAACGCTTCCTTCAGCGTCTTGAGGATGGGGAAATTGCCGCAGCCTGGACACCAGGCGATGTCGATGCTGCCCAAATCGAATCGGTCGTTCGCCATCAGACGCTGTCCTTAAGAGAGGATCTCTTCCAATCCTTCGATCACTTCTTCCACCGCGAAGCTAAGCCCATCGTACTTGACAAGCCCCTCGTCCACATCCACCCCTGCGTGGAGTCGGATGAGCTTGCGGAATTGTCCGGTCGCGTTGCTCTCGACGACCACGCTCCGCTCGGCCCGGCTGATATAGTCGGTTGTCTCAGGGTGTAACGGATAGACCTGAGAATAGTGCAGCATCGCCGTATCGTCGCGGCCCAGTTGCGCCAAACCTTCTCTAATGACGTGATACGTTGAGCCCCAGCAGATCACGAGGTTGCGATAGTCCTCCGGGCCGATCAACTCAGGAGGAACAATCGCTTCCTTGAGCGTCTCGCCCTTGGCCAGTCGCTTATCGGTCATGGCAACCCGCACGTCCATGTCCTCGGTGATGCGCCCCCCTTCGTCGTGCTCGTCGCTGTCGACTGTCACGAGCCCCTCCCCGTACCCGGGAATCCCGCGTGGGGAAACGCCGTTCTCGGCCGCCGCATACCTCAGATAATCCGATGACGTTTTCACGATGTGCTTCTTGATCGCTGCGTCCGGCACATCGAACGGAGGTAGGTTGTAATACGAATCCACCAGGTATTCATCCGTCAATACAAAGACAGGGACCTGGTATTTGTCAGCCAGATCGAACGCCCGCGCCGTCAGGGCGAACGCCTGCTCGAGCGTTCCCGGCGCCAGGATGATACGTGGGAACTCGCCATGCCCGCCGTAGAGGACCAGTTCGAGGTCACCCTGTTCGGTCCGGGTGGGCAGGCCGGTCGCGGGGCCGGGCCGCTGCGCGACGTGAACGACCGCCGGGGTCTCGATCATGCCCGCCAGGCTGATCCCCTCGGTCATCAGGGCAAAGCCTCCTCCGGACGTAGTCGCCAGAGCGCGGGCGCCCGCGTACCAGGCGCCGATCGCCATATTGATCGCGGCGATTTCGTCCTCAGCTTGCTCGGCCAGAACGCCAAGATCGCGACCACGCTGCGCCAGGAAGGCCAGTACCCCCGTCGACGGGGACATGGGATAGGACGAAACGAAGTCACAGCCCCCGGCCAGGGCGCCCAGCGCGACAGCTTCGGAGCCGTTGACGAGAATCTCATCGCGAATTGCAGCTTCTGTTTTGAAGCTGCGTCGCAGTCCATCAGGCAGTTCAAGGCGCTCTGCAGCTTCGTAGCCCGCCCGCGCGGCCTCGACGTTGTCCGCGACAATCTCCTCAGACTTCTTGGCAAAGAAATGCTGCACATACCCCGTCACATCAGCCAAGTCAAGTCCGAGCACATTGGCGATCGCGCCGACGGCCACGATATTCGAGTAGATTTTGTTGCCGATGCCGGTCGCAATATCGCTGAAGGGCAGATCAAATGACGCGCCAGCCTCCAACTCAGCGCCCTCGTCCAGCACGGCCTGCTCAGCCAGGATCACCGTCTCAGGCGAGAGTCGTTCGGCAAGATGGGTAAGCGCGCCGCGGTTCAGCGCCACCAGAACATCCATGCGATTGACGAGCGCCGCGACCCGTCGACTGGAGACGCGAATCGTCGTTGAATTCATCCCCCCTCGCACGCGGGACATGTACTCCTTGGTGGCGAAGACATGGCGTCCCGAGAGCTTGACGATCCGCGTCAGCAGATGCTCCACCGTCTGGACGCCCTGCCCGGCCTGTCCACACAGGACTAGGGAGAGATCATCATCTTGTCTTGCCTCTTGCAAACCAGTCATAAACCGTCCTCAAAGCACCACGATCTTTGGGGCTCAACCCCGACATTACACAGGGTTATCCATTTGAAGCGACGCAACATCTCGCCGCCGACGGGCATACCGGTATTATCATGCACGCCAAGGGGCTGTCAATGGTTCAGTCTTCGCGGGGGATTTCGGCCAGGATCTGCGTCAGATCACCGGGTGTCGTCACCGGTTGGCGACAGGTGTAGTTCTCGCAGACATATGCGGCGGCGCGTCCCTCGATTGGGGTGAGATTGGCTGTGAAGGGCGCAATCCGCGCCAGCGCGTCACCATCCGGCCCGGGCGAACGCAGCATGAGCACGGCGTTAGGAAGGAAACGGCGACGGACCTCCTGGATAAGCCGCTCCGCCTCCTCCGGAGCCTTGCCCACCACAACGACGACCTCCTGGGTCGGCCCCAGGTGGAAATCCAGCGCCAGCAGCATGGCGGTCATCCCCGTCGGAGAGTCGCCCATGGAGCCGGAGAATGCCTTCAGAACCCGTTGTCCGGCCGCTCCAAACCGCTTTTCAGCGGTGATTCGATGCAGCCGAAGCAAAGCGAGAGCCGCCATGGAGTTGCCGCTCGGAACCGCGCCGTCGTAGCTGGGTTTGTCCCGCGTGACCAGTTGCTCCATATCGCGACCGGCCAGGTAGAATCCGCCGGCCTCCTCGTCAGTGAAGAGCTCAATCATCTGATCCGCCAGCGTCTGGGCCTCATCCAGCCAGCGCGGGTCAAACGATGCCTCGTAGAGATCCAGCAACCCCAAGACCATTGCCGCGTGGTCGTCCAGGAACGCCTTCTCAATCGCCTTGTCCGCACGGAAATAGCGCATCAGCCTGCCGTCGGCCCGCAACCTCGCCAGCACAAATGTCGCCGCCCGCTCAGCGGCTCTGACGTACGTAGCGTCACCCAGGACCGCCCCGCCGTACGCGAACGAGGAGATCATCAGGCCGTTCCAGCCGGTGATGATCTTGTCGTCGAGATGGGGACGCGGCCGCGTGCTCCGGTGCTTGAACAGCGTTTCTTTCGCGCGGGTCAACTCGGCCAACATATCCGATCGATCCCGATCCAGTTCCTCGCTCAGTTGATCAACCGTCTGAGCGATATGCAGAATGTTCGTCTCGTCCTCGAAGTTGCCCTTTGACGTCACACCGAAATGGGCCGCGTACAGCCCGGCCGCGTCGTTGCCGAGCAGCGTCTCGATCTCTTCCTGCTTCCATACGTAGAAGACGCCTTCACGCCCCTCGCTGTCGGCATCCTCGGCGGCGTAGAATCCTCCCGCCGGATCGGTCATATCGCGCAGCACATACTCAAACACGTCCCGAGCGACAGCCGCGTAGGCCTCCCGGCCCGTCGCCTGATAGGCCTGGAGGTAGAGTCTGCTCAGCAACGCCTGGTCGTAGAGCATTTTCTCGAAGTGCGGCACCAGCCAGCGGGCGTCGGTCGAATAGCGGTGAAAGCCCCCGCCCAGGTGATCGTAGATGCCGCCGGCCGCCATGGCGTCCAACGTCTTCGTAACCATCAGCAAGGTCTGATCATCGCCCGTGCGGCGCCAGCGGTTCAGCAGCAACATCAGCGTGCTGGGCTGCGGGAACTTGGGCGCTCGGCCGAATCCTCCATAGAGCGGATCGAACTGGGCCGAGAGCAGGCGATAGGCCGCTTCTGAGATGTCATGAGACAGTTGTCCTTGAGCATCCGCCCGCCCGACCTGACGCAGCGTCTCACTGATCTTGTCGGAGGACTCCAACAGCGCCTCCCGTCGCTCGGCCCAGGCATCCTTGATCGCCAACAGGACCTGCGTGAAACTGGGCCGACCATACAGGCCCTCCGGCGGGAAGTACGTCCCTCCATAGAATGGTTTGCCCTCCGGCGTCAGAAACACCGAGAGGGGCCATCCACCTGAACCGGTGAGCATCTGGACCGCCTTCATGTAGGTCGCATCCACATCGGGCCGTTCTTCACGGTCCACCTTGATCGCAATGAAGTGCTCGTTGAGCACCGCCGCCGTCGCTTCGTCCTCGAAACTCTCCGACTCCATGACGTGACACCAGTGGCAGGTCGAGTAGCCAATGGACAGGAAGACCGGCTTGTCCTCCTCCTTCGCTCGCGCAAAGGCTTCGGCGTCCCAGGGATACCAATCCACGGGATTGCGCGCATGCTGGAGCAGGTAAGGGCTCGTCTCTTGCGCGAGTCGGTTCGTGTGGGAACCCTTCGGGCGGGCCTGCTGTGTCACGTCTTGCTTTGTCATCGCCATTGCCCCCAATCGATAGCCCTGGTTCAGACCCAGCGCGACGAAGAGGGTCACACCGGCAATCCACAGTTTCTTCTGTCGTCCAACCATGATGTCCCCCGTTCACAATTCACAGCCCCGGTGACTCGGAGGACGGCCGCTCGGATCGTGTCACTCGACCTGCGCGAGAGATTGTCTGAGAATCCGCACGTGCTTCATCTCTTCCTCGACAATCGCTTCAATCACCTCGCGATCGCGGTTACGCGGCACGAGATCCTTCAGGCCGGTGTAGTAGACAATGGAGTCCTTCTCCTTCTCGATCGCCATCCTGAGCACGTCCGCCCGGCTCTCCTCGCCGGTCAGTTCCTCACTCGGATCAGGCTGCAGGCCGAAGACTGCCAGGCCGGCCAGCGCCTGAGCATCGGTGCTTCCCACCCGATCGGGCGAGAACTCGCCCAATTCCCATTTCACCTCCGCCAGTTCCTCCTTCATTTCCGTGAATATCTGGATGTGTCGGGATTCCCACTGCCCCAGTCGGACGAACAGGTTGGTGATCTCGGCGTCGTTGCACAGCGCCGCGGCGCGTCGGTAGAACTTGGCGCCGTTCCGCTCGATCTGCTCGGCCACCTCCAGGATCTCGTATCCTGTCATCTTTTTGTCCATCGCTCGTCCTCACATCGGGTTCATTCGCACCACGTTCACCGGCCTACGCCGGCGGCCGACCTCTGTCAAACCAATCATATCCCGAGATTAGCCATTCTGTATAGACTCGGACCGTGCACTTTGTTCGCAAACTCCCCAGCCGCAGTGGCATACGCGTCTAGTTTTCAGTACAATCGGCGTCGGTGCGATGGACGAGATTAAGCGAAAACTAATCCGAATCGAGACGCAACTCCACCGCCAAAGCCTGCCAGAGAGGGTCACCGGCGCAGCGCCGCTGTTCTTTCCGGCCGTAGGGCTGATGGTGGGCATCGTCACCCAACACGTGCTCGCAACCCAAATGGGGATCACCCATCTGTCTGCAGTGCTGGTGGCCTGGAGCATCCTGCTGGCTCTGAGCATGATCAGCGCCTGCCTTCGCCTGCGGCGGAGCTTCGTAGGCCCGTCCGACCGTGTCACGCCTTGGGTCGTGCTGCTCTGCTTCGTCTGCCTGGGAGGCATTCGCCTCACGTCGTTCCAAGCCCCCTCGTCCGCCGATGTTCAACGCCTCGTGGGTGATGAGCGGACACTGGCCACGATACGGGGCCGGCTCGTCACGGCACCTCGGTCGCAGCCGCAGCAGTGGTGCTTTGCCCAATTCGCCTTCACCGATCCGCCCAGTTCGTTCTACCTCACTCTCGACCAGATCGAAACCGATCGGGGCTGGCGCCCCGTCCGCGGGATGATCCGCGTCCAGGTCGACGAACCCACACCCGCCCTGCGGATCGGTGATGCGATCGAGGCCTATTGCTGGCTCTATCGCTTCGGACCACCCACGAACCCAGGGCAGTTCGATCTCGCCACTCATCTGCGGCGTAGGAACGTTCATGTGGGAGCCTCGGTTCCCGGCAAGAACGCGATCGAGGTTCGCCGCGGCACACGGGTCGGCCTTTTGACAAGAACGCAGCGGCGTCTCTCTCAAGCAGCAGCCCGTGCTTTGCTATCCGATCAGCCGCACGAGGCGCCGAGCCAAGGACTGCTCGAGGCATTGCTGTTGGGTGACAGACGACGCATCGATCGATCCACTTATGAGGCCTTTCAGCGCACGGGACTATTGCATCTGATCAGCCTGTCGGGCATGCATCTGGGCATACTCATGGGGATTCTCTGGTGGATCGGCAAAGCCATTGGCCTGATGAAGCCGAGGCGCGCCATCCTCTGCATGCTGGCGACAGTGCTCTTCCTGATGATCGTACCGGCTCGCGCGCCGACTGTTCGGGCGGCCGTCATTGTCTGGGCCTTCGGTTGCTCCATCCTCCTGCGCCGGCGTTCCAATCCCCTCAACGCCCTGTCGCTGGCCGCGATCGTTCTCTTGCTCTATCGACCCACGCAACTGTTCGAGGCGGGTTGGCAATTGTCCTTTGCCGCCGTGACGGGGATCCTCGCGCTGACGGCGCCGATCGAGGAGATCCTCCACACCATGACACGGGGCAAGCTCCGTCCGTCCGATCGCCGGGGCCGTTTGGTGAGGCGCCTGACACGTCGCATCGGCGCAAGCTATCTGCGCCTCTTCAGTGCCGGCCTGGCCGCCTGGATCGGCGGCGCGGGCATTCTCCTCTATCACTTCCACGCCGTAACTCCCCTGGCAAGCGTCTGGACCGTGCTGGTCTTCCCGCTCGTCGTTCTGATTCTCGCAATGGGCTTCCTGAAGATCGCGCTGTTCTTCCTACTACCGACCCTGAGCCACTTGCTCGGCGTCCTCGTGACCGCCGGGGCCGATGTCTTCATCTGGATCGTACAATGGCTCGCCAGGCCTGGAATCAATCACATCCTCATAGGTCATGTTCCTGGCTGGATCGTGATCCTGTACTACACCCTGGTCCTCATCGTCGTGTTCACAAATCTGCGATCCCCACTGCTCAAGCGGGTTCTCTGCATCTCGCTGGCGCTGGTGCTCGTCGGGTACGTCGGCATCTCGAAGTGGCGGGCAAACCATCGCAGCGATCTGATCCTGACTTGCCTCGACGTCGGACACGGCCAGGCGATCGTGCTCCAGCCGCCGGGCAGCGGCGCCGTCCTTTTCGACGCCGGCTCGATGTTTCGCGGCGACGTCGGATCGCGCATCGTCTTGCCCTATCTGGACTACGCAGGCGTGCGCCGCCTTGATGCGATCGTCGTCAGCCACAACGACATCGATCACATCAACGGCCTGCCGGAGGTCGCGGCCGGCCGTGACGTCGAGCATGTCTACGCCAACGCCGCGTTCTTCGACTCACGGGACACGACGGGCACGGCGCGGCGCCTGGCACACTGCCTTAGCACGTCAGGCCATACGATCGAGCCTATCCCTCGGTCATTGACGGTCGGCGCCGTCACCATCGAAACCCTCTGGCCCCCCGTCGAACTCGCCGAGTCGAACGATCTGGGCGACAACGATCGGTCGCTGGTCACTCGCGTTCAGTTCGGGGGCGTTTCCATTCTGCTGTGCTCGGATATCGAGGTATTCGCCCAGCAGCAGATCATGGAACAGTACCCCAACTTGACTGCTCAGATCGTCGTTGTCCCACACCACGGATCGAAGACAACCCAATATGATCCGTTTCTGGCGAGCCTGGCGCCTGAGATCACCATCACCAGTTGCAGCCGCAAGAGGAGCAATTCAACGCCACATGCACACTCCGACAGCCACACACAGCAGTTCTCCACGGCCGCGAACGGAGCAGTTACCGTTTGCGTAGAACGCGACGGCATGGTATTGGTGAGCCCCTACGTTGAGAACGCAGCAGGAGACTGAGTTAATGGCAAGAACGAGTAGAGTACCGACGGCAACGATTGTCTTCGTTATCCTGACCCTGATCGCCCCCGTCACCCACGCCTTCGACTACCCAACACCCAAGATCGACACCAACGATCTGGGATTCCATCAGCCGCCCTCGAGCACGGCGCCCTATCCGACAACCACCGCCCAGAAGGTCAAGAACGTTATCCTGTGCATCGGCGATGGCATGGGGTTGAATCAGATCGCACTGGCCCGCCTGCGCGCGGTTGGCTCCGAGGGAAAGCTGCATATGGAGCGTCTACCCGTCACGGGCCTGGTCCGGACGCACTCCGCCAACAGACTCGTGACAGATTCGGCCGCCTCCGGAACCGCCATCGCGTCGGGCGTCAAGACGAACAATGGGATGCTCGGCCTGGCGCCCGACGGGACCGCGTACCGGACCCTTCTGGAGGCGCTGCAGGCTCGAGGCATGGCGACGGGGCTGGTGGTGACCTCGGCCGTCACGCACGCGACGCCCGCAGCGTTTGCAGCGCACGTCAAGAACCGCAAGATGCAGGCGACCATCGCCGAACAACTGCTCGCCAACAAGATCAACGTCCTGCTCGGCGGAGGGCGCCAGTTCTTCTTGCCGCAGTCCGAGCCCGACAGCACGCGGAAGGATGACCGAAACCTGATCGCTGAAGCCCAAGAGGCCGGCTACGCCTATGTGGAGACCCCCGAGCAATTGCGGTCGGCCCGCGACCCATACCTGCTCGGGCTCTTCCAGCTAAAGAGTCTGACGACCGTCGCGCCGGAGCCGCCTCTGGCTACTCTCACGAGCAAGGCCATCCGCATCCTGCGCAACGTAGAGTCCCCGGCCTCGGAAGAGCAGGCCGGGTTCTTCCTCATGGTCGAGGGCAGTCAGATCGACTGGGCGTGCCACGCCAATGACGCGGCAAGCTGCGTGCGCCAAACCCTGCTGTTCGACCTGGCCGTCAAAGAGGCGATCGATTTCGCCTTGGAGGACGGACGTACGCTACTGATCGTCACCTCCGACCATGAAACGGGCGGTCTGACGATCCCCGAGGGCAGTGCCCACGGCGCCGACGCTAAGGCCAAGTGGTCCACCGGTGGACATACGGGCGCCCCGGTTCCTATCTTCGCGCTGGGGCCGCAAGCAGAGCGTTTCGCCGGTGTCTATGACAACACGGAGATCAGCAAGCGTCTGGTGCAAATGCTGGATATCCGGCCCTGGCCGCAGAGAGCGGAATGACGCGTCAGAGCGCTCTTGCCAGGGACTAGAGGCGCCGCCCATCGATGGTACAACCGCGCGATGGGTCTGAGAAGGGACAAAGACTGAGGAGAAGTGACGTCAGATCAGAGACCGCTCATACCCTCCGGTTCGACGGCTCATCTGTCACGTTGCTGTCCGCGTCAAACCGGCTGAAAGTCTCGAAGCCATAGACACCGGCGGGCATCCGTGCCCACCGGCACCGCAATCTAGCGCATATGTACGACAATCTCGACGCGGCGGTTCTTTGCCTTGCCCGCACTGCTGGAATTCGACGCAATCGGACGGGCCGGACCACAGCCGGACGCCTGAACCAAGTTGTCCGGGATGCCTCGGTCAATCAGATACCGCGTAACCGACAACGCCCGCTGGGCCGAGAGCTCCCAATTGTCCTTCCAGGCGGACTTGCGAATCGGATCGGCATCCGTGTGGCCCACCACATCAATGCTCTTGCCCGCGTACTTCTGCTTCAGAACGGTCAGAATGTGGTCCAATTCGCCGCTCGTGGCGTTCTTTAGCGAGGCCTTGCCGGCGGCGAAGAGAATGGCGTTCGGGAGAGTGACGGTGATCGTGCCGGCCGCGGCGTCGAAAGCCACGTCGTAGCCCTCGCCAAAGCCCGTCGCGTCTTCCGGAGCCTGGTTCAACTCCTCGATCTGGCGACGCAGTTCATCGATCGTCTGTTGATCCTGGGAAATCCGATCGGCAAGCTGCTGCTTCTCACTCTGGAGGTTCTCAAAGCGGCCTTTGAGGTTCTGGTGCTCGACGTTCAGGTAGTCGTACTTCTTCTTGTAGTCGACACAACCTGACATGAGTGACAGCGTGACGGCACAGATTAGCGGAATGATAGCCTTTGCTCTGACGAGTTGCATGCGAAACCTCCCTGCAATGCGGTGAACGCAACGATGCCCTTCTCACTGCAAGAAAAGAAAGGCAAAACGGTTCAAGATCCAATCGTGCAGGATCATAACAGTAAAGACAGCTAAAGACAAGAATGGACCGTAGGGAATCTGGCGAATTTTTTTGAAAAACATCTGGAACAGCGCCCAGCCCAAGCCGAAGAACGGCGCGATGAAAAACGCGATCACCACCATCATCGGTCCGACCACCGCGCCGGCCGCGCCCATCAAATGGACGTCCCCCAGACCCATCGCTTCCTTGCCGAAGGCAAGCGTTCCGAAGATGCGCGTCGCCCAGACCACGGCGCAGCCTACGAGATAGCCAAAGAGGCTCCCGAGAAATCCGCTGAGCGCCGGCTGCGCCATACAATCGGCCCACCACGCACCCATGAGCTCCGACGAAGTGACAATCGCATGAGCGATCACGGCGCCGCCGACAATGGGCGTCAAGAACAGCATCTCGCGAAACGCTTCGAGCCGATGGTTGTAGTCCGGCTCGTCGCCGAACGGGGTCGCTCCCTGGTCAGGATTCGCCACCTCGTCAACGGGGCGCGGCTGGTCTTCGGCCCCTTCGGGTACTTCATAGCTGCGTTTGAGAAGTCCGGTCCTCAGCAGTATCAGGCTGATGACCATCCCCGCCGCTCCACCCAGCGCCAGGGCGCCTGTCCGCGCCGAGGCGATTGGCAAGAGCGAGCCTTCTTCGATCAGGGTCGGCGCGATGATGTACCCACCGACCGCCGAAGCCACAAAGCCAACGGCCGTCACCAGCCAGCAGATCGACAACGGGATGATCCAAAGTTCCAAATCGATGCCCGAGCCGGCGATGAAGGCGGCCAGCAGGACGACGTGAACCAAATAGACAAACCAACCGCCCTCCACCTGCATGCCCGGCCGGACGTCCGTGTGAAAGTAGGCAAGATAGGCTCCCAGAAGGACCGAGCCGGTGAGCAATTCCACGATGAAATAGCGTGCCGATATCCGCGTCTTGCAGTGCCGGCACTTGGCGCCGAGGACGAGCCAGGAGATCAGCGGGATATTGTCGTAGAAGCGGATGGCCTTGCCGCACCCCGGACAGGCCGAGCCCGGTCGCACGAGGGACTTCTCGCGCGGCAGGCGATAGATGACGACGTTGAGGAAACTGCCGATACAGCAGCCGAACGCCCCAATATACGCACACCAAATCCAGTCCTGCGCCGTCACATCGCCTCCTGCGACACTGTGTTAGTTTCCGCCCTATGTACCCGCGGCGATCGCTACTTCCCGTTCTTGTGCGCCTTGCGATCGACCAGACCGGCCACCCTCATGGGCAGGCCAAACAGGCGGATGAACCCCGTCGCATCCATCTGATCGTATTCGGCGCCCATCTTGAAGCTCGCCAAATCCATCTGATAGAGGCTGTTGCGGCTCTTGGTACCGGCCAGTGTGCAACGGCCCTTGAAGAGCTTCAGCCGAACGTCGCCCGTCACATTGCGCTGGGTCATGTTCACAAAGGCGTCCAATGCCTCGCGCAGCGGACTGAACCAGAGCCCATAGTACACCAGTTCCGCGTACTTCAGCGCGACCTGCTGCTTGTAATGGGCCGTCTCACGCTCGAGCGTCAGGTCCTCCAGCGCCGAATGGGCCGTCGTGAGGATCGTCCCACCGGGCGTCTCGTACACGCCGCGCGACTTCATGCCGACCAGGCGGTTCTCCACGATATCGATCTGCCCGACGCCGTGCTTGCCGCCGATATCGTTGAGCGCCTCGATCATCTTGACGCCACTGGTCAACTTCCCATCCAACTTAACCGGGATGCCCTCATGGAAGCCAATGGTGACATAGTCCGGCTTGGCGGGCGTCTTCGAGACGGGCTGGGACATCACGAACAGCGAGTCCTTGGGCTCGTTGGCCGGATCTTCCAGGTCGGCCCCCTCATGGCTGATGTGCCAGAGGTTGCGGTCCCGCGAGTAGATCTTTCGCTTGCTCTGATCGATCGGAATCTTGTGTTTCTTCGCGTAATCGACGGCCGCTTCGCGGCTGGTCAGCTTGAACTTCGGATCCTTCCACGGCGCGATGATCTGCAAGCTCGGGTCCAGCGCCATGAAGGTCAGCTCGAAACGCACCTGGTCGTTGCCCTTGCCCGTCGCGCCGTGCGCGACGCCGATCGCCTTCTCAGCGTGGGCCACCTCCACCTGGTGCTTGGCGATCAGCGGGCGGGCGATGCTCGTGCCTAGGAGATAGCCATTCTCATAGACGGCCCCGGACTTGAGCATGGGCCAGACGTATTCATCGACGAATTCACGCCGCAGATCCTTGACGATACACTTCGAGGCCCCGCTGGCCAGCGCCTTCTTCTTGATCCCGGCCAGCTCGTCCCCCTGGCCCAGCTCGGCCGCGAACGCAATCACCTCGTACCCATATGTCTCCTTCAGCCAGGGAAGGATCACGCTCGTATCCAACCCCCCACTGTAGGCCAACACGACTTTCTTTGCCTGCTGCTTCTTTGCCATGGCGTTATCCTCGTACTCAAAATGTCTGAAAAGGCAGATTATAGGCGCAGGAGGTCGCCACTTCAACGGAATATCGACGCCGAAAGCGACAATATGCATCTGAGAAGGCGTTTCGGCCGCATCGGCGAGACGCGGCCGAAACGCAGGCAGGCAGGTTAATGACGGGCTAGTCCTTGAACTTGATCTCGGGCATCTCGCGGCCCAGCCGTTCGTAGGTAGCCCGCAGCTTCTGTTCGAACCTCTCCCGTGTCATGGCTTCGACGTGACCATCCAGAAAGACCACATTGATCCGGTCGTCGCAGAACTCGGGATTCTCGTAGGCGACCACGCACTCGCTCGCGCGCGGCGTGTTGGTGGAAAGGCCCGTTACGTAGATGTAGCTGGGGCCGTCAAACTCGATCGGCTTGCGAGGCGACTCCAGGGTCTGGCCGTCAAGATATGTCTCCCTCACGTCCTCCAGCTTCTCCGGCAGCTTGCCGTCATGCCCGTCGGCGTACATGTACAGCGCCAGACCGATCTGTTTGAGGTGCGCCATCGCAACCGTCGATCTGGCCTGGCTGCGAGCCCGCGCCAGGGCCGGCATCGCGACACCCGCGCCGAAGGCGCCGCCGGCGATGCCCCGGAGACTCACCTCCAGGCCCGATCCCTGGTAGTGCGAGTGGAATCCGTCCGGGCTCACGTACGTGTATTCGCACGCCGGCTGCAGTTCCTCGGCGATATGGCCGAGCTGCGGCAACATGACGGGCAACTTGATCTCCGCCTGGGCTCCAACCATGTTCGCCATAATCGGCCAGAATTGCTGAAGCTGCATCATCATCTGATTGAACATCACCTTCGAATCGGTGTAAGTCAGGCTCAGCAGGTTCTTGGGCAGATTCGCCGCGACCTTCTTGAAGCCGGCCGCATCCCGCAAGGACTTGCCGCTCGCATCCCCGGTCGCTCGCTTGATTCCCATCTGGCACAGGGCCGTGTTCGAGCCAATGATGACCTGATCGTCGACGATCGCCCAGGTGGGCATAACTTGGGCGATCGCCAGTGCAGGGCTCGCCCAGACGTGAATGGTGCGACCATCGTCGGCCTTCTGCTCGCCGACCTGGAGCATCCCTTCAGCCATCTCGGCGATAAAGCCGCCGAGTCCCTTCATGGTCTTCTCGAAAAGTGGCGCATCGTTCAGTTTCAGACCGACCACGATGCCCCCCATGGGCGCCTCAACCATTTGCCCGGCCGGCAGCGTGTAGAACACGACCTGACCACCGAGGCTCTTGAGCAACCCATCACGGATACTGAAGCCCGCTTCGGATTCGAACTCGGCGAGCCCCTTCTGGATCTCGGGGTAGCCTTCATCAGGCGAGGCCGCCTTGATCGCTCTCATCACCGTGTCGTAAATGCCGGCAATATCGCAATTGAACGCACTGGCCGTAACCGCCTGGGCGTTGACCATCCCGAGCGCGGCCGGATCTACCGGCTTGAAAGCCGCCAACAGGCCCTTTCGCGGGGCCGGCGCCTCGACGAACGAGTCACTGACCATCTGAGAACCGGAGAAGCCAACCCGCGCCACGATCGCGCCGAGCGAACTCAGTCCCAGTTCCTCCAGTGCCGCCTTGATGGGCGCAAAATCCTCTTCTCCGCCTTCTGATTCTGCGACGGCATTCACAATACCCAGGATCTTGCCAACATCGTAGTATACCGCCAGCACGTCGCCCTGGCCCGGGACTTTGCTAAGATAGCTCGTTGCCGCGGTTCGAGGCGCGGTCACGTGCGTCGTGACGGCGCCCTTGGCGTCGTTGACCGCAAAGATCAGGTAGTTGCCCACCCAGCCCCAGTACAGGGGAACGTCGTCATTGTCCTTCAGGCCGTGCATCGTCAGCGAACCGACCTGGGTATCGCAGATTTCATCCTCGCCCAGCATGCTCTCGACCTGGGTCAGAGCCTCAGCAAGATCCGCCTTGCGCGGGCCTGCATCGAGAATCGCGAAGACACACGCCGGGGGCCCTTCCTCAGCCTCTGCACCCGCGATCCCGATCGCCAGAGGCCTATCCAACACGAGTCGGGCGTAGCCGGTCGCCATGGCGATCATCGCCGAGGCTTCGTCCTCGCCTGCCCCTTCGGTGATCTTCGTCAGCGGCGTCGTCTTGATCGAGTTGACGAAGCCCTGCGTGCCGGGATCGTTCCAGAGCTTGCCCAATGTGGTCTTCTGGAAGTCCCCCTCCACGGCCGCCCCACCCCCAAGGGCCACGAAGTACATGACATCGTCCGGCATGACCTTGGTCAGATCATCGATCGCCGAACCGGCGCCCAACGCCATCGGGGCCAGACCGAGGACCAGCACCAACGCCAAACGAGCAAATGAGGCTCCACACAGCCTTCGCATGACCATCTCCTTCCCAATAGACATCCACCGCTCCACACGCCGCCAGAGCGCCAAGTAGGCGGGCACTCCACCCGCACAGCCACTCACATAGACGGGCAACCGCTCGAAAAGTTTCACCCTTTCCTAGACAAATCCGAATCCCGCCAAGCCCTAGACACCGCCGATCGCCCAGGGATTCCCGTGCGGCCGCTCTGAATGGCCATTCCGCTTTGGCCACCCACTCAGCGGTCAACGGCTTCATAGAGAACCCTCCCGTGCGTCAGGATGTCCTGCATGAAGGTGTCACCCATCGCGATACGCTCCCGCACCTTCTCGGATGTCCTGACGAGCAAATCGACCGGGAAGCCGGGACGCAGTTTCATCTGGATCGCGAC
>JANQFY010000174.1 GCA_028277585.1 Sedimentisphaerales bacterium | reverse complement strand
TGGGATGTCCGGGAGATGGCCAACAAGATGGTTGCGGTGCTGCGCTATCCGACCCTGCAAGAAGTGCTGCGAGACGAGGGGCTCAAAGAGACATTCCGTTTCCGCTGGGAGGATTCGGCGGCGCGCATGAACGAGATCTATCACGAGACGCTGGGGATCGCACTCGGCAACTAAACATGGGGGAGTCATGGCGTCGGTATGCTTCTACTTCCAAGTCCACCAGCCGTACAGGCTGCGCCACTACACGATCTTCGATACGGATCATGAGTACTTTGACGAGACGAAGAACCGCGAGATCTGTCTGAAGGTCGCGCACAAATGCTATCTGCCGACCAACCGCCTGCTCCTGGACCTGATCAAGAGGCACGAGGGGCGATTCAAGGTGTCCTTCAGCATCACCGGCGTTGTCCTGGAGCAGTTCCGTGACTACGCCCCCGATGTCCTGGCAAGTTTTCAGGCGCTCGCGGAGACCGGGTGCGTCGAGTTCGTGGGCGAAACCTACTATCACAGCCTCAGTTTTCTGTTCAATCGCCAGGAGTTCGGCGAACAGATTGCCGCTCACGGGCGTCTGGTCGAGGAACTGTTCGGCCGGCGTCCCGAGGTGTTCCGCAACACCGAGTTGATCTACAACAACGAGTTGGCGGCCGAGATCGAGCGTTTGGGCGGCTTCAAGGCGATTCTGACCGAAGGGGCCGACCACATACTGGGCTACCGAAGTCCGAACTATGTGTATCGCCCGTTGAACACGAAATCGCTCAAGCTGCTCCTGAAGAACTACCGGCTCAGCGACGATATCGCCTTTCGCTTCTCCAATCAGCACTGGTGTGAGTGGCCTTTGCGCTCCGAGAAGTTCGCCCAGTGGGTCAACGCGGTTAACGGCAACGGCGTCACGGTGAATCTCTTCGTCGACTACGAAACCTTCGGGGAGCACCAGTGGGAGGACACAGGCATCTTCCGGTTCCTCAACGAGTTGCCGGCTGAAATCCTCAGGCACCCGGACAACGATTTCAAGACACCCAGCGAGGTCGCCGACGCCTACGATGCCGTGGGCGAGGTTGATGTGCACAATCTGATCAGTTGGGCGGACACCGAACGCGATCTTTCGGCCTGGCTGGGCAACCCGATGCAGGACAGCGCCGCGGCTGCCCTGTACAGGCTGGCCGAGCCGGTCCAGGCGACCGGTGATCCGGAGATTCTCCAGGCTTGGCGTCGCTTGCAGACCTCGGACCATCTCTACTACATGTGCACGAAGTACTTCGCCGACGGGGACGTCCACAAGTACTTCAATCCGTACAATTCTCCGTACGATTCCTACATCAACTTCATGTGCGTGCTCGATAGCCTCAGATCGCGCTGCACGCGGAGTGCCGACGGTGCGGCGCCGCCCCACCAGATTCTGGCTGCCCCGCCGCATGGGGCGTCTCGGGCAAGCGGTTCGGCAGACGAACTGCGTCCAACCGACGAATCCCTGGCGGTCTAGCATCCCAAGGGGAAACCAGCGTAGATAATCTTGTGTCCTCGACGGTTTTCCGTCCGAAAATACCGCCCTGCGGGCTTCCTCGGGCCTTGATCACCGCCGCGCCGAGTCGCCACCCCCTCCGATTATTGAATTTGGCCAGCCGAACTGCTATGCTATAAAAAGGGTAATACAGGTGGCTTCATTGAGAATTACCCATTTGATCGGAAAGCCATCGAGGGGGTTATGATTCACGGCAGTGATGAAAAGATGCATCGGAGGCGATTCCTCAGAGCGGCCGGTTGCGTGGCGGGTCTGGGGGCGCTGAACGGCTCTGCGATCGCCAAGCGCCTCGTCCTGATCGAAACAAGCGGCCCAGAACAGATCTCCCGAGTCGAGTGGATCCCGTACCAGACGGATCAACGCGGGCCCCAGGAGCAGTCGCAACGGCGCTGCGCCGTTCGGATAACAACCACTCACGGAGCCCAGGGGTGGGCGGACTGGTCCATCGAGGCGCTGGCTGACGACGACACCACAACGCAGATCGGCGACATCCTGCTCGGCGAATCGCCCGATGATCATGCCAACCTCTGGCGCCGGCTCTACGAACAGGGAGTCCCCCTGCTGACGCTCGGGGCGGTCGATGTCGCCCTCTGGGATCTGCGCGGCCGCATGGCGGGAAAGGCGGTCCACGCCCTCCTGGGAACGCAACGCGACAAGGCAAAGACCTATTTGAGCACAGGCTTCAACTTCGGAGAACCTGCGGCCTACGCCGACTACGCGACCGAAGCCAAGGACAAGAGCATAGGCGGGATCAAGGTTCAGCCTTATGTCGAATGGGACACGGACGCTGCGTTTCCCGACAAGGACATGGCGGCCTACCGCGCAGTCCGCCAGGCCGTGGGCGATCAATGGCCCTGCATGGCGGACAATCAGGGCGCCCACAGCTTCGACGACGCCCTCCGGATCGGACGCCTCCTCGACGATCTGGGCTATGCGTGGTACGAGTCGCCTTTGCCCGAGACGGAGGCATCGATCGATCAGTACATCGCTCTGGCAAAAGAACTGCGCACCCCGATCTGTGCGCCGGAGTCGCTGGGTGGGGCCTATCAGTCCCGTCTGAGATGGATCGATCAACAGGCGTGCGATATCGCCCGGATCAGCGTGCATCAGGGAGGTTTCACGGCTTGTCTGGAGTTGGCCATCGCGTGTGAGAACGCCGGCGTTGGCTTGGAGTTGCACGACGTTGGCCCCGATGCCTATCCCCATCTGCAGTTGATCGGTTCCACCTCGGAGGACGTGGTTGGCTACGCCGAGATCACGTCCCTGGCGAATGACACCGATCCGATGCCCGGCCGAACCACCTCCGAGGCAATCTACGATGCCAACGGCGAAATCGCCGTTCCCCAGACGCCGGGGATGGGCCTGGAACTCGACTGGCGCTACATCTTCAGCCACCGCATCCGCTAGATCACTCTCGGCGCAGTCTCCAACATCGCCGACGAAGGAGTGCACTTGACGTTTGGGGGCAACCGACTCCTGTACGCCAGCACCCGCCTCTGTCGTTCCTGCGCAGGCAGGAATCCAGAGAATCGAGTCCGGGAAAACCTAGGGCCAATACGACCACAAACCGTGAAGACCTCTCCAAAGTCTGGATTCCCGCCTTCGCGGGAATGACAGCATCTGTGGCCATAGTCCTGCCTACAAGCGTGACGTGCGCCTCCGACGAGGCCCGTCGGGCGATGAGACTTGGATTTTGCGCCCATTTCTCGTAAAACCACCTTGGTTGCGCGTCATACTCATGGATCAAGTGAATTCTATGGCGGAGTCAATGGACGCAGAGCGATTATCCATGTGGTACGATTCATACAGCGACCGATTGATGCTATACGCCCGCAACTGGCTGAGCGAGGACACCGCGCGGGACGCCGTTCAGGGGGCGTTCGTCCGTCTGATGGGTCAGTCGCTGACGCCGCGGGACCCCCAAGCCTGGCTCTTCCGCACGGTCCGCAACGAAGCGATCACCCGCTTGCGTCGCCGGGAACGCTACCAACGGCACGGGCAGAAGCTCGCGACGCAGCGCCTCTGCTGGTTCGAAAGCCATCCCGAGGACCTGATCGACGCGCACACGGCCCACGAGGTGCTGATGACCTTGCCCGAGGCCCAGCGGGAGGTGGTTCTCCTGCGCATCTGGGGGCAACTCTCGCTCAAGCAGATCGCGCGGATCGTGGGCAGCCCTCTGACAACCGTTCACAGCCGATACAAGGCGGCGCTGGCCGCCATCAAAGAGAGGATGCAGTCATCATGCCGAACGAGAATGGACTAAACCCTCTGGAGCAGGAACTGGAGGCGGCGCTGGGAACCTTGGCGCCGGCACAGGCGGGGCTGAGTCGCGATCAGATCATGTTCGCGGCCGGACAAGCCTCAATGCGGCGAAGAAACCGAGCCTGGCAAGGCGTCTCGTCCGCCCTGGTTGTCTTGCTGTTGGTCTCCGTCTCTTTGCGGCCCGACCCAACGGTGATCGAGGTAGGCCCTGAAGTCGCTAGGATCGACGCGCCGCGCGTTGCGCCCCCCTCCGTAACATCGGGCGACGACGATCGCGGCCAGGCGTTTCGACAATATGTACGGACGCGGCGGGCCGTGCTGGAGCGGGGCTTCGACGTGCTGCCCGCCTCGAAGCCGACCCGCACCCCCGTGGGTGGGCCGCCGCTGACGAGAGAAGATTTGAGTGATTTGCTTTCATCGACCTGACCGCGGTCGTCATTGTCTGTGAAGCATAGCAACCACCATTGGAAACCCAAGTGCATAGCGAGGGAGGTCTACCATGACACGAAACGTACGTGGCCTTTGGGCCCTGACAGTCATCGCGTTGGCTCTGTCTGCGGGCTTGGCCCGCGCCGCCGATCCGCCACAGCGGAAGAAGATCACCACCAGGTCCTTGCAGGTCAGCGCGGCGCGCGAGCCCCGGTTTGCCCTGCAATACCGGTTCGAACCATCCTATCTGGATCAGGAGGCGGGCAACGCGGCCTTTCTGTACCAGATCGTCGTCGCGCAAATGATGCAAACGAACAGTGGGAATGAGGCGCTTGACGGCGATACGCTGAACCAATGGTATCGCGACCCCGTCGAGGACCTCCCTCTGGAGAAAGTCCGGGGGGCCATCACCCGCTTCGAACACACCTTTCGCTTGCTTCAGACAGCGGTGCGCCGCCAGGAATGCACCTGGGAGTATCCGATTCGCAAAGAGGGTGTCCCTTATGTGAGTCCCCTTCTGAACGAGTATCGCATGCTCACGAGGCTGGTCGCGATCAAGGCGAAGCTGGAAATGCATGACGGCGAGATGGCCGCGGCCCTGAAGACGCTGCAGGCCGGCATGTCCCTGGCCCGCGATGTCGGCGCCGGTCCGAACTACGTCCAGCATCTGGTTGGCCTGGCGATGGCGGCTCAGACGGTTCGCCAACTGGAGGGATGGATCCAGAAGCCTGATGCGCCGAATCTGTACTGGGCCCTGAGTACCCTGCCGGATCGGCTCGTCGACATCCGTCCCGCATTGCAGACGGAATCCGAAGCCGTCCTGGCCGAACTGCCCGAGCTCCGGACGCTGGAGCAGACGGTCCTCTCCAACGAGCAGGTCATGGACCTCTGGAAGCGGGCCGCCACGTGGGTGGGCTACGACACAGATCGCCCGAGAACGGCGCTCGATGTGACCGGGGATATCACCCTCATGATGTCGCAGTACCCCCGGGCCAAAGCCTCCCTGGTGGAGCACGGCTATGCTCGCCAGACGGTGGAGACCTGGCCCGTGCTCTATGCGATCGTCGTCGATCAGTACCAGCAATTCCGAGCCATCCGCGACCTGGTGTTCAAGTGGACCTACATGCCATTCGCCCAGGCGCGTGATGGACTCATGCAAGGCGAGCGTGCGGTGTCCGGCATCTGGAAGTACAGTCACGGAAGCGAATTGGCCAATCCGTTTGTTGACACCCTGCCCGCGGCGTACCGCATCGCCTTTCTCGACACGCGGCTGGCGCGCGACGTGGCGATGTTGCGGACCGTCGAGGCGATCCGGATGTACGCCGCCGACCACAACGGCAAGCTGCCCGCCTCGCTGGCCGACATCACCGCCGTGCCGGTGCCGCAGGACCCGTTCCAGGGTCGCGCCTTCCGCTACGAGGCGCGCGGCAAGAGCGCCGTTCTCGAGAGCCCCATCCCACCGGACGGCGGACCCAGAGACGGCTTGCGCTATGAGATTACACTCCGATGACCCTTGAACTGATGCGATCTGACAATCTGAAACCTGGAAACGGGAGGAACACCATGTTTCGCAATAGAGCTTGTTTATTCCTGACAGCGATCTCACTGGCGTTGCTCGCCAGTCCGCCCGCCGGGGCCGAGAGCCTGAGCCGATTACTGGCCCCGTGCGTCGACACCGACACCGTGGCGGTGATACGCATCGACATGGCCGCCCTGGAGACCGACGCCCTCTTCGAGATGATCGCTCAGACGGCGACGAGAACTCTGAATGCCGATCAGGCCAAACGGCTGAACGGGTTCATGCAGAGAACGCGTTCGAGTATGGAGGGGAGTCTGGCGCGATTCCGAGCGACCGGCGGCAAGACGCTCTACGCCATGCTGAGCGTCACCGACGCCATACTCTGGGCGGCTCCAGTGGACAAGGGTGTCCGGGAGGAGGCCCTGAAGGAGTGGATCGAGGCGACGGCGCGAGAGATAGATTCGCCCTGTACGACGCTGGCGCGCGAGGGCAACCTCATCATCGCCGGCTCCAGTTGGGCGATGGAGCGCCGCAAGTTCAAAACGCCTTCGCCTCGGCCGGAGTTGGACAAGGCCGCCGCGCGGGCCAAACCGGGGGCGATTCAGATCTTCCTGATCCCAACGGTTGATTCCCGCCGCGTGCTGGAGGCCATGCTCCCGACCATGACGGGCCAAAGATTCCGAATCCCGACCAATGCGCTGGTCAACGGGCTCCAATGGGCTGTCCACAGCATCAGCCTGCCCCCGAAGGCCTCCGTCGATATCCACGTCGAATCGGGCAGTGCCGAGTCGGCTCGCGCCCTGCAGGGGCTCATCGCCCAAGCCTGGCAGACCGTGGGCCAACTCTCTCCGATCAAAGCCGCCTATCCCGAACTAGGCGAGGCGCTCGCTGAGCTGGTCCCAAAGGTCAAGGGCGATTCTCTGCAACTGGCGTTCGATACAAAGCAGTTCACCTCGTTGGCTTCCGAGGTCGTCACACCCGGCTTCTTCGAACTGCGCGAGTCCATTCACCGCTCGAGGTGTGGGCAGACCCTCAGAGGGATGGGCAAAGCGATGTTGATTTACGCCAATGACTACGAAGACGAATGGCCCCCGAACCTCGAGATGCTGGTCAAGCACGCCGAATACCCCCGCTCGGGGTTGATCTGCCCGTCCATGCGGCACCGGCCCGACTACGCCTCGTACGTCTACCGCGGCGTCGATACGGGGGGGATATCGGTGGAGCCGACGATCATCATGGTCCACGACCGAGCGGGCAACCACCCGGGGGGTCGCAACGTTCTCTACGTCGATTGCCACGTCGAATGGGTCACGGAGGACCGGTTCGCCGAACTGATCGAGCAGGACAATCGCCTCCGCCGCAAGCGTGGGCTCCCCGTGAAACCGGTCGAGTAGGAGCGACTGGGGGAACTGAAGAACGAGAAGGCCCGCGCCATGCGGAGACGGCGCGGGCCTTTGTCCTTCTCGAATCGCCGGCGTCTCTACTCGCAGCGCAGCGCGATCATCGGTTCGATTCGTGCCGCCCGTCGCGCGGGGAGGGTGCAAGCCAGCAGGACGATGCCCACTACCAGGACCGTCGCTCCGACGTAGGTCAGCGGATCCCAGGTGTCGATCCCATGCAGGAAGAACTTGTCCCACTGGCGAATGCGGGGCAATAGACTGGTCAGGAGCCGCATCCCGGCCAGACTGGTTCCCAGCCCGAGCAGCAGGCCCACGGTTGTGAGTACCACGGCTCGGCGTACGACGGAAACCACTACGTCCCACTTCCGAGCCCCCAGCGCCATGCGAATGCCGATCTCGCGCGTGCGCTGCCGGACAGTATACGCCAGTAGCGCATAGATCCCAGTGGCCGAGAGGAACAGCCCCGCCAGGCCGAAAGCGTTGAGAATCCCCGTCAGAATCCGCTGGGGCACCAACAGCCCCGCGACACGCTCGCCCACCGTACGGATATCGCAGACCGGCGCCGGTTGGATTGCCGCTGCTTCGCGACGAATCATGGGGATCAGCGACCCTGGATCGCCATCCGCTCGAATCAAGAGCTTGGGAGTGATTTCGGGACGCTGAGCCAGCGGGAAGTAGGCCCACGGTCTCACCTCTTCAGTAAGCGAACGGACCTTGGCGGCGCTGACGACCCCAATAACCTCTCGCACCGGAGTGCCTTGGCCCATCTCGGCCGTCAGAGTCACGTGCTTTCCGATCGGGTTTTGCTCCGGCCAGTATCGGCGTGCGAAGGCATCGTTGACGATCATCACGGGTGGAGCGCCCGGCCCGTCGCGAAGGGTGAAACTACGCCCCGCCAGCAAGGTTTGGCCGAGCGTCTCGAAGAATCCTGGGTCCACAGTCACGAAACACAGATAGGGCCTCTTCTTGGCCGGCATTTCGTAGCCTTCGATGTCGGACATCTGGGTTCCACCGCTTGATTCACCCAGGGGGGCCGTGGAAGTCAAACCAGTCGACGCCGCCTGGGGCCATTGGTCAACACGTTCCTGCAGACGCTCCATGAAGCGCCGCAGTTCGGGTCGGTCTCTGAGCCATCCGGCCTGGTCGACCCGAACGACCAGCGTGTGTGCCGGATCAAAGCCCGGATTGATGCGCTTCAGTCCAATCAGATTCCGCAGACACAATCCACTGCCGACCGTGACGACGACTGCGACGGCGATCTGGCCGACGACCAGGAGACTGTGCGAATTCCGGCGTCGGCCGGGCCGGTCGATGAACCCGGTTGCTCCCTTCAGAGCGGGCACGACATCCCGCCTGATCATCTGCAGTGCGGGAGTCAACCCAAAGGCGATTCCCGCGCCAAGGGACAGCGCCATCGCGAACAGCAGAACGCGAGGATGCAGTCCGGGAACAATGTGGATCTGCAGGGCCGGGTCCGTGTTGGACGAGGCAATCCGAGGCAACGCGGTGCAGATGATGCGGTCCAGACCCACCGCCAGCACAAGGCCGCAGGCTCCGGCAGTCAGACCCAGCAGTAGACTCTCGACGAGCAATTGCCGCACAATGCGCCGACGCCCCCCACCCAGCGCCTGACGGATAGCGATCTCCTTCTGTCGCGTGCTCGCACGCGCCAACTGCAGATTCGCGATATTGGCGCAGGCGATGACCAGCACCAGGGCCGCGATGCCCAAAAACAGAGCCAGAGGGTACGACGCCACCCGCACCTGTCGGGGGACATATCCCTGACGTCCGTCAAGGACGAGCACGCTCGCCTGAAAGCCATCGGCTTTGTTCTGGCCCTGCGCTTCTGCTCGTTGGGCGTCCAGGACGCGCAGAGCCGCCTGCGCCTGGGCGAGGTCGATCCCTGGCTTGAGGCGGCCTAAGAGATGCATGGAGGGCAGTTCATGGACCTCGCCACCCTGCATCCGCGCGAGCGTACCCAGGGTGAGATAGACATCCACCGGGGAGCCGATCACTGTTCCCGTGAATCCGGACGGAGTGACACCGACGACCGTCAGCGCCTGATCGTCGAGCACGATCTCTTCCCCGATAACGTTGGCCCGCCCCCCGAATCCTCGGCGCCACAGCCGATGGCTGATTACGATCCCAGGATGGAAAGCCGTAGCGGTCTGTTCGTACTCTGGCCCGATCAGGCGCCCCCGGGCGGCTTGGAGCCCAAGCATGGAGAAGAAGTTGGTTGACACCGCCGCGCCTTCGATCGATTCGATCATCTCGTTCGTACGCAGGGTGAATGTGCGCCCGCTGAAAGCCCCCAGGGAGGTGAAGACCTCCGAGTGGTCGCGATAGGCCTCGAAGGTCGGGTAGTCCGCGCCGCTTCCGATGTCTTCCCACGCGCCGTGCCGATAGTGGTACTGGACCAACGCCAGTTCGTGGGGCCTGCTGACCGGCAAGGGCCGCATGTGCACCTGGTCCAGGGCGTTGAATAGGGCCGCGTTGACGCCAATGCCCACGCCGATCACGAGCAGAACGATCAGGGTGAAGCCGGGGTTCCGCGCCAGCATGCGACATCCATAGCGCACGTCTTGCCAGAGCGTGTCCATTGTCCTCTCCTTATTCCGCCTTTTGCCTCGTTCTGAACTGATTCAGAGACTTCTCCGGAGCCCTCCTACGCGCACCAGGGGCGCTGTCGGCCGGCCGAGGCGACGAGCGTGTTTCTGGCGATGATCGCGTCCTCGCGCACCTGGAAATCGAACATGCCGACGCAGAGAAAATCGGCGCCGCCCTCGAAGGCGTACTTGAACCCGCTGTTCGGATGGATCGCGCCGGCCGCGAGGACCTTGAACGCGATCCAGGGCTTGTTGACCTCGCGCATGAACTCAATCGTCTTCTTGGGCGTCATCGACCAGTAGTTGTCGTCCGGGTTGCTCACCACGTCCGCCTTCTGGTCGGGCCGTCGCGCGGACCAGTAGTCGCTGTGGTGCAGCGTCTTGACATAGAAGTCGGGGTCGAAGCCCCGCGCCTCGGAGTTGATGATGACATCGAGCATGTGCGCGCCGAGCCCGCCGGGGACGCCTTGGCTCTTGATGTAGTCGACGCACTCGCCCAGTTGATCGACCTTGCCGTTCTTCAGCCAAAGGTCGCCCTTGACGCCCTGAATGTAGACGGCGCTGGCGCCCCAGTCGATCGACTTCTGGACGTTGGTCTTGATGTCCTTCGGATCGGGATGCCCCTCGGCGATCCACTGGATCTTGCCGCCCATGTCCCAGTACTTCTTGAAGATCTCCATGGGCTTCTTTCGCGGGTCGGCGATGATGGTGTTGACGCCGCACTCCTCCAGCAGGGCAAGCGTTTCGATGACCTTCTCCTCCGTGTTGTAGTGCCGCATCAGATGGTGAACGTAGTCCAGGTCGCGGGCGTGGGACCAGCCGCTGATGAGGTTGCCCCCGGAAATCAGACGGCTGATCTTCAAGTTCTTGATTCGACCCATCGGCATGCCGTTGACGCCGACCTCCTTCGTCCCCGTCGCGGGCGCGGCCGATCCGGTAGCGGCATGCCAACCGAGCGCCGTGCCGGCCGCGGTGGCCATCGACTGTTTCATGAAGCTGCGACGATCAACTTGTTCCGACATGACGGTCTCCTTGGATTCCTTCGCAACTGATACACACGCGTTCACGGCGCCGCCACCCGGCGCTCTCAAACCTTGTCTATTGAAGTCGATACACCGACGGTTTTCCTTTTCGCGGGCCGTCGAACAGGATCAACACCGTCGCCTGCTCGGGCGACTCGTTCAGGATTGTCATGGCTTCGGCCTTACCCGGCGCGTCCGGAATCGAGCCGATCCGATTGACCTGGTCGCCCTTCCCGTCCCAGCCGAAGAGCCAGTAACCGCGATCCTCTTCGTAGTCGCTGGTGGTGCGGAACCGATCGGAGGGCTCCGACCCGGCGTTGCCCGCGATAATGAGAAAGCCGGACTTGCCGGCGACGATCTCGCGGATTCCCAACCCCTTGCCCAGGTTCAGTCGGTGCAAGGTGTGGGTGGGCCGCCCTGCGTCGTCAAAGAGGGCGCCGGCCGCCAGCTCCAGGACAAAGGCATGACCACCCAGGTTGGGGTTGCGCAGCCCCACGAAGAGTTGGCCCTTGCGTACGGCCAGGCCCTCGATGTTGAGCCCTTTCTGCTGGAGTGGTTTGCCATAGTGCCGGCGCAGCGTCGTGTCCCGTTTCAGAACGCTCGAAAGGCTCGCGACCGAGAGTGCGTCGCCGTCGGTCGGCCGGCCCGTTATGGGATCGACCTTCAGCCGGAAGATCTTGTATCGACTCGGCTGGCGATCCCCGCTCTTCTTGGCCAGGCC
>JANQFY010000037.1 GCA_028277585.1 Sedimentisphaerales bacterium | reverse complement strand
AACATCGGTACGTTCGCATTCGAGATTGGCAAAGGTTGTCGGGACAATCACTTCACGCATAACGAGATCACTCATCTCGGCGCGGGCGGCTTTCGCGTCAATGGCGGGACCGAGAAGAACCACCCGCTGGAGCGTACGAGTGACAACGTGATCAGTGACAACGTCCTGGCCCACTATGGTCAGGAATACCCCTCGGCGGTCGGCGTTCTTCTGATGCACACCAGTGGTAATCGGGTAGCCCACAACGACATCCATCACGGCTGGTATACAGGCGTTTCGATCGGTTGGAACTGGGGTTATCAACGCAGCATCAGTCGTGACAACGTGGTAGAATTCAATCACATCCACCACATCGGCCAGGGTCTGCTCTCAGATATGGGGGCGATCTATACGCTGGGCCCCTCACCCGGGACAGTATTGCGCAACAACCTGATCCACGACGTCGCAGCCAACCACTACGGCGGGTGGGGCATCTACAACGACGAGGGCTCTTCCCACCTGCTGATTGAAAACAACGTTGTCTACAACACGAAGTTCGCCGGCTACAACATTCACTTCTGCAAGGAGGTGACGGTCCGCAACAACATCTTCGCGCTGGGCCGACTGCAACAGCTCAGTCGCAGTCGGGTCGAGCCGCACAAGAGTGTCTTCTTCGAGAACAACATCGTCTATTGGACCGAAGGTGTGTTGCTCGACAACAAGTGGAGAGACAAGCCCTATCAGTTCTATTTCCATCCCAAGAATGCCGGCGGGACGCGGGAGATGACCAGTACGTTCGATATGGATTGGAACCTCTACTACAATCCGAAGCTCACGCTCGATGAGGTGAAATTCAATGGTCTGAACTGGGACCAGTGGCGCAAGACGGGCAAGGATGCGCACTCGGTGTATGCCGATCCGCTATTCGTCGATCCGGCTCGCTATGACTTCCGACTTCGGCCCGATTCGCCTGCGCTGGCGATGGGCTTCGCGCCGATCGATGTGACAACCGTAGGGCCGCGCTAGGCCTTCAAGCGGACAATCGAGACCGAATGCGGAGGCAAAGCCAGGGACCCGTCGAAAGCCCTCAGTCGACGGGTCTCGGGAACGACGCTTTCTGGCTTGTCCACATCGTTGTAGGCGTCGGGGCTGTCGCCAGAGAGGGTGGTGACAGTCGTTTGTGCATCACGCGGCAAACCCTCGATCGCCAGACGGCACGGGAGCATTCTGTCCGGATGGCGATTGACGATAGCGACCGAAGCGGTTCGCCCGTCCTCGCTCCGCGTCACCACCGCGTCCAGAACAGGGATACTGGCGCCAGCATGGTCGAGCGAGGCGCCGGTGATGTTTGCTCCGACCATCTGTTGCTCCAGCAGGTCGTTGTACATCTTCATGACATGGAACGTCGTGCGCTTGACGAGGCCCTGCGGGTGCACGAAGAGGGGCCCCCGTGCGTTGACGACCGGCGCCATATTCGCCATATGCACGTGCTCGGCCTGGCGGATGCACGCGTTGAGGAAGCAGGCGGAGAAGCAGGCGTCCGCCATCGTGTAGGTCTCGTTCAGGTCGTTCTTGTCCCGCGCCTTGAGCAGGGCGTCGCTCTTACCGATGTCGCCGTGGCCCGGGTGGTGCCATCCTCGGAGATTCCATTCGTCAAAGGCGATCTTCACCCGATCCGCGAGTTTGGCGTCTCTGAGGATCTCGACCGTGCTGAGTATCTGCGCCTCCGGCTGGACCGAGCGCATCATACAGGTGAGATAGTCACTGACATTGTTGTCCTGCCAGAGCGGGTCCCAATACCCATGAATGGAGATGTAGTCCAGGTACCGGCCCGCGCGTTCGAGCAGGGGCATGGTCCAGGTACGATCCGCATTGGCGGCCGCGAACAGCTTGATCGACGGGTCGACAAACCGCGTGAGCTTGGCGGACTCGCGGACGAAATAGCCCCACTGTTCGACGGTCTTGGCGCCGGCCTCCCAAGCGCCGTAGTTCTCATTACCGATGCTCCAGTACTTGACATTGTGCGGCTCGACGTACCCGTTGTCCCGTCGCATCCGGGCGTACTGACCGGCCCTCTCCAGATTGCAGTACTCGACCCAGTCGCTCATCTCTTCGGGCGTGCCGGTCCCGGCGTTCGTGCAGATGTACGGCTCGGCGCCGATCCGGCGGCACCAGGTTACGAATTCGTCGGTGCCGAACGTATTGGGATCCTCCACTTTCCAGGCCTTGTCGTAGGACCGGACGCGCTCAGGCCCTACGCCGTTCTTCCAATGGTAGGCCGAGACGAAGCAGCCGCCGGGCCAACGGACGACCGGGACGCCCAACTCGCGCAGAGCGGCGATGACGTCCTCGCGCAGCCCCATTTTGTCCGAAAGAGGCGATCCGGGTTCGAAGATGCCCCCGTAGACCTGCCGATGGAAATGCTCGATGAACTGCCCGAAGATCATGCGGTTGACGGGGGTCGGGGTCGAACTCAGATCCGCTGTGATGCCCGCCGTCTCCAGTTTTCTTGCTACTCCGGGCAACGCCGTGGCTCCCATGAGGGATATCGCCGAGGTCCCTAGAAAACTCCGACGGGTCATTCCGCTCGTTCCGAGTTTCGATCGCGCCATCTGTTTAGCCTCCGACTCAGGTCTCAGATTGTCAGTGGGGCCAATATACAACGAAGACTGCGCTTCATCAACCATAGGTCGTGACATCGGGCGGTCGGCTGACTCAGGTTCCGGGTCTGGCGAGCCGGCGGATGAGCTCGTAGCGAAAGCAGTCGGTGACGTGATCGTTCACCATCCCGACCGATTGCATGAAAGCGTAGCAAATCGTCGAGCCGACGAATTTGAATCCGCGCTGCTTGAGGTCTTTGCTGAGGGTGTCCGAGGTTTCAGTTCGGGCGGGGATCTCCGACAGCGAGGTCCAGGCGTTCTGGAGCGACTTGCCATCGACATGGGACCAGAGAAAGGCGTCGAACGAGCCGAATTCCGTCTGTACGCTCAGAAAAGCGCGGGCGTTACGGATCGCCGATTCGATCTTGAGGCGGTTCCGGACAATGCCCGCGTTTCCGAGGAGTCGATCAATCTCGGCCGGGCCGTAATAAGCGACCTTCTCCGGATCGAACCCGTCGAAGGCGGCGCGGTAGTTCTCACGTTTCTTCAAGATCGTCAGCCAACTGAGCCCGGCCTGGGCGCCCTCGAGAATGAGCATCTCGAAGAGCGTTTGGTCCTCATGGACGGGCACACCCCATTCCTCGTCATGGTAGGCCAGATAGGCTGGGTCGCCGGTACACCATTGACAGCGATTCTCCATTACGCACTCTTCCTCATCTCAGTAACCGGCCGCCTGTCCGTCCTTTCGTGTCTCCGAGGCGCCGTAGTAGACTCGATTTGTCTCATCGTACCGTATCGCCTGGTAGCCCCCGAAGCCGCCCACGTTGATCTGGACCCGGTGTCCCGATTTGACCAGTTCACGGGCCGTCTCGTAGGGAATTCCGCTCTCCAGATGGACCGTGCCGCCGTCGGTCATGGTTTGCCCCGTCGGTTGGGACGAGCCGAAGTGAACGATGCGCGGGGCGTCGCCCGCCTCCTGGACATCCATGCCGAAATCGACGATGTTCATGACGATCTGGGCGTGCATCTGCGGCTGGGTCGGCCCACCCATCACGCCGAAGCTCATAAAGGGCTTGCCGTCTCTGGTGATGAAGGCCGGGATGATCGTGTGGAAGGGGCGTTTGTGGGGCGCGTAGGTGTTGAAGTGCCCCTCCTCGAGCGTGAACAACTCGCCCCGGTCCTGGAAAATGAAGCCCAGCCCGTCGGGCGCCAGGCCACACCCCATGCCACGGTAGTTGCTCTGGATCAGCGAGACCATGTTGCCGTCCTTGTCGGCGACGGTCAGGTAGATCGTGTCGCCTTCATCGAGTGCGGGGTTGCCCGTGTCGTACCGCCGCGCGGCTCGATCGGGATCGATTAGCTTCCTTCTCTTGGCGGCGTACTCCTTGGAGATCAACTCGGCAACGGGGATGTCGTTGAATGCGGGATCGGCGTAGAACTTCGCCCGATCCTCGAAGGCGAGTTTCTTGGCCTCGACGAAGTGGTGGACGTAGTCCCGGCTGCCGAATCCCATGCCTTTGATGTCGTAGCCTTCCAGGACGTTGAGGATCTGCAGGGCGGCGATGCCCTGACCGTTGGGGGGCAATTCCCAGACGGTGTAGCCCCGATAATCGGCAGAAACGGGCTCGACCCATTCGGATCTGTGATCCGCCATGTCCCGGTAGGTCAGAAAGCCGCCAAGACGTTTCATGAACGCGTCGATGGTCCGGGCAATGTCGCCGCGATAGAAGACGTCGCGCCCCTCGCGGGCGATGCGTTCGAGCGTGTTGGCCAAATAGGGGTTCTTGAAGACTTCCCCGGCCCGGGGTGCGGGCATGAACGTCTCGGTGAACCCTTCATAGTCCTTTAGAACTGGCACGCTCCTCTGCCAATAGTACGCGATCAGATCCGAGACGGGGAATCCGTCACGGGCATAATCGATCGCCGGCTTCAGGATCGTGGTCATGGGCAGTTTCCCGAACCGGTCGTGCAGTTCGAACCAGCCATCGACGCAGCCGGGCACCGTGACGGGTAGGGCCCCGCGCGGTGGAATACGCCTCAGTCCCAACTCCCTGAAGTGGGCGAGTTTCAGTGAGTAGGGGGAGCGTCCACTGGCGTTCAAGCCGTAGAGCTTCCTCGTCTTCGCGTCCCAGACGATCGCGAACAGGTCGCCCCCGATGCCGTTACCCGTCGGTTCGACCAGCCCCAATGTCGCATTGGCGGCAATTGCCGCGTCGATCGCACTGCCGCCTTGCTTGAGGATGTCGATGGCAACCTGTGTCGCCAATGGTTGACTGGTGGCGGCCATGCCATGCTGGGCGATCACGCGGGACCGACTGGCGAACGGTCTTCCGGTGATTCGGTCATACCCCACCGCCGGGGACGCCCCGAGACATGCCAACAACAGCAACCCTGGAATCGCTCTCATGTCCACTCCTTCAGCCATGGCCTTTCGATCCGGTCGATTCGCGCTAAACGGCGTTGCCACTTGAGGGATTATCGGTCGAAACAGCGGGCCCCGTCAATGGCAATTCCAGGCTGTATCGTGGATCAACTGCTCGGATCAGGAGGTGGAATGTTCTTAGGGTTTCAGGCTGGTGGGCACGCAGAGGTTCCGGCGGCTGCGGGCGGTCCGGCCGCAGTGGCCGCATCGAAACTGGGGATTCTCCGTCAGCGCTCGGTAGGCCTCTTCATCCGTCAGGTTCAGTCCCTGGCTCAGGATGTAGCAGAGGTGTTCGCTGAGCAGCTCGGCGTCATCAACGATCTCGAGTTGTCTTTTCGTATCAACCATCGTCGCACACCTCCATTAAGGTGCGATCACTGCGATTGGACTCATACGGCAGGCTACTGGGGGTGTTCTCACCTTATTCTGTTTTGGGTATTTAGTTTCGAGCTCTCAGTTGGGCGAGAACTCGTGACTCACGACTCAAAACTCACAACTATTCCTTGAACGTTCGGCCCGAATCCGCATCCTGATAGGTGGAAGACAAGATCTTGTTGCTTTGACAAGAGGTGCGGATGGATTCAGACCAGCAGATGAGGACTCTGGTGTCCCGGGCCCAACAGGGCGACCGTAGGGCGTTCGAGGTGCTGTTCGAGCAGTTTCAGCCTCGGCTCCGCTACTACGTGCGGCGCCTCAGCGGCAGCGACAACCACACCGACGACATCCTGCAGAATGTCTGGCTCAAGGTCATCCGTAAGATCGACTCGCTCAGCGATCCCCAGGCGTTCGTCGCCTGGCTCTACACGATCGCCCGTCGCGAGGTCTACGGCCAGGGGCGGATCAAGGACCCGTTCGTCGAACTGACCGACGAGCATCTGGAGCAGGTCGCCGGCAACGGTGAGGTGACATTCGACGCCGAGGACGCGACTTGGATTCACCGGGCCCTGGCGCGGCTCCGGCCCCGCCAGCGAGAGATACTGACGCTGAGTTTTCTGGAATCGCTGTCGCATCAGGAGATTGGCCAGGTCCTGGGCGTCAATCCCGGAACCCTTCGATCGCGCCTCTTCTACGCCAAACAGGCTCTACGCCAAGAGCTGGAGAGAAACCATGAATAGTCACGAGAATCTCAGAGACAATCTGCTCGATGCCGACGGACTCGATCCCGCCAGCATATCAAGCGACGAATTGCGGTGGTTCGGAGGATTGCTGGATCAGGCTCTGTCGCCGAGCGTGCGGCAGAGCAGGGAGACCACGAGACGGATCGTCCGATGGGTCGCGGTCGCCGCTGTCCTGATCCTCACCATCGCGGGCATACACTCCTTCCTGGGCAGCACCGACCGTGTCTGGGCCCAGGTCCTCGACAACGTCAGAAGCACCAGAGGATTTCAGTGTCACGATGTAACCACGATGGTCGAAACCACCTCTGAAGGTCCGGAACGCGTGAGCCAAAGTGAGACGATCACATATATGGCGGAGGACGGAACGACCCTGATCGAGGGGTACTCGGACGGAGAGGTGAGCGGCAGGACATACTTCCTGGTCGACAGCAATGAGATGGTGTCGATCGGTTACCTCACCAAGGAGTGCCGGCGCAGGCGATGGAAAGCGCCGCAGGGCGATTCCAAGGACGACGAGGACCCTCGGAAGCTGGTCATCCGGGTCTTGGAAGGGGAGTACACTGAGCTGGGGCGCAAGACGGTTGACGGTCGAGTCCTAGCGGGCATCGAGACCCGCGATCCAGAGGCATCGTTCGGATGGGGGGGGGACTACGATGCTTTTGTCCTGCGGCTCTGGATTGACATGGAGACCCGGTTCCCGGTGAGTATGGAGTTTGACTATGCCATTACGTACGATGGGCGAACGAGAAGGAGGAAGTCCGTTACCGACCGATTCCAGTGGAATCTCGAGTTCCCTGTCGATTTCTTCACGCCTCAGATTCCGGCTGGATTCACCGTGTGGACTGACCGGCCCGACGAGACCGCGTGTGTCAACGGCCTGCGTCTTTTCGCTGAATTCACAGAGGGCAAGTACCCAACCCAACTTAATCGACATTCCTTCTGGGATGAAGTGGGAGACCCTGGTCAGTCGCTGCCCAAAGGCAAGGCCCGACAGATGGCCAGTGGTGAGTACCACCAGGACGGCATCCAGGATGCGTTCTGGTTCTACGAAGAGCTGCGCGAGAAGGGCCATGACGTGGCCTACCATGGCAATGCCGTCACGCCCGCCGATGCGAATTCGGTGCTGATGCACTGGGATCTCTCGGAGAACGAACGTCGGGTCATCTGGGGTGATCTCCGCGTCGAGACCATGCCTCTCGCTCAGCTCGAGAAGGCCTTGGCCGAGATCTGGCAGCGGCGGTACGATTCTGGGACTGAGACGACGTTGCTCGTTCGAGGCCGCCTGACGTACGCGAATGGTCGGCCCGTCAACCAGGGAGCGGTCTACCTGGGGCGGGCCGTGCGCCGCACAGGTCAGGACGGCTATTTCGCCATAGAGGCGCCCGCTGGTGCCGTGCACGAATACCACCTGGGCCATGCTCATGGTCCTCGGAGACAGGCGGTCGGTGTCTTCTTCTGGTCGCTCGCACGATCGGTGAAGGGCCTGGACGTGGTTCTCGATTTCCCTTGTGTGGTTCGCGCCCGTGTCGCAGATGCGAAGGGGGCATTCTTGCGAGATGCCACCGTCAAACTCGTCTCTTGCCCCGAGGGGGTTGCCGATGAGTTCTGGGCACTGCCAAATCGGGCGCGAATCGACTCCGAGGGCTATTTTGTCTTCGACCGCGTCCCCGTCGGGTTGCCGCTGGAACTGCTTGTCAGGGCTCCGGGCCGGCCGGGGGACGAGAAGCGTGTCCCGATTGGCGAACTTGCCCCGGACCAGAAGATTGACATGGCGGATGTCGTCTTGAGCGGTGTATCGGAAGCGAGACTCAATCACGAACAGTGAACCAGCAAGTCGGGAGGAGAATACCCATGAGAACAGACCTTCGCACTAGGAGCGACGTCATTGTTACTGCTTTCTGCGTCGCCATGCTCATCCTGGCGATCGGTGCGGCGAGCCAGAGTCAGCGGGAGCGGATGTTCCGCCAACGCTGCGCCGCCAATCTATCGTCGTTGGGCAAGGCCATGCAAATCTACGTCAACGATTATCTGGACGAACTACCCAAGGCCGGCTCAAAGAGGGGTAACACGTGGGTTCCGACGTTACCCAACTGGGCCAGCCGGAGTCGCTATGAGGCCTATGGGGTGACACGGGAGAACTCCTATACCGGGAGCGTCACGGCCACCTCGAGTCTCTACCTCCTGGTCAAGTATGAGGAAGCCAAGATGAGCCGGTTCGTCTGTCCCAGCGAGCCGGACACGACGCCCTTGGATTTGAAGCGCGTGCCCGAAGAACTACCCAAGGGATTCGAGTTTATCGACGCGTGGGATTTTGGCGGTCGTTACGATGCCAAGAACAATCCGAGCCGGCATTGCAGCTACGCGTACCACATGCCCTTCGGCCGGTATTCGCTGACGATGGCGAGTCCTCTGGGCATGCCGGTGATGGCGGATCGCAATCCCTGGATGGACCCGAACCGCGTTGCCGATCCGAACGAGGGCTGGGCCCGGTTCGATCCGTCAGCCGCCGATTCGGAGGGGATCGGGGTCGGCAATTCCGATGCGCACGGACGCGAGGGGCAGAACGTTCTGTTCCTCGATGGCAGTGTCGTCTTCCACCGGCGCCCCACGTGCGGCCTCGACAACGACAACATCTACTCCATCGCTGCGGACACGACCACAGGCGGCCGAGCCAAAGGACGTCGTCCCCAGGTGTACGACTCTATGGAGCCGCTCAGCCGGCGGGATTCGGCGCTCGTCCAGGAAACACCCTACGACACCCCAGTGCCCACTCGGTGATCGCGAGACTCTGACTTCGGATTGCAGATTGCGGATTGGCGATTTGCGTCGGCCGCCAATCTGCAATCCGAGATCCGCAATCCCCAATGGGTACTCACGCCTCGAGCAACCGCGTGGGTCAAGGACCCACCCTATATCCCCAATTCGTATAGACGCAATGCGCTCGTTCAATTGTTATACTGGTGAAAGACGTCTTTTGGTGACGGGATGGCGGGCCCATGGAAGACCGGTTGCTGGTATTGCGGTGCAAGCGCGGCGGCGTCGAGGCGATGGCGCGGATCTATCGGAAGTACCGAAAGGATCTGCTCGTCCTGGCGATGGCGCTGCTCAACGACAAGGCGGCGGCGGAGGATATCGTTCATGATGTTTTCCTTGCCTTCGCCGAGGGCGTTCAGACGTTCCGCCTGACCGGCAGCCTGCGAGCGTACCTGCTGACGTGCGTGGCCAATCGGGCCCGCAACCACAACAAGGCCAAACGTCCTCAGGACGCGCAACCGGCAGATCGGTCGAACAGCCGGCATGTCACGGCCGGTCCCGTCGAGCGTCTGGTGTGCAACGAGCAACTCGGGCGTCTGGCCGAGGCGCTGGATCAGTTGCCCTACGAGCAACGAGAAACCCTGATGCTGCACATGTACGGTGGTCTGTCCCTGCGCGCCGTCGCGCGATCGCGCGGGCTTTCGGCCAACACCGTCATGAGCCGGTACCGCTACGGGATCGACAAACTCAGGGGCTTGCTCAATGGAGAGTGCGATCATGAAGTCTGAACGCCACATTGAGAATTTGGTTCGCGAACTGGATATGGATATCGATCCGCGTGTTGACCAGCGTTTGCTGGACAGCACGTTGGAACGTCTTAAGGAATCGACACAGAATCCTCCGGCCGATATGCGGCCGATGAATTGGAGAACGATCATGAAGAATCCACTAGCCAAACTGGCGATCGCTGCTGCGGTGGTCGTTGCGATATTGCTCGGCGTCAGCCTGTTCGACAGCACGACCAGCGTGACTTGGGCGAATGTACTGGAGAAGGTTGCCGGCTTTGAGACATACGTCTTTCGTACCCGCGAAGTCAAGACCACCGGACCTCGCCCGGATGGTTTTGAGTTCGCCACCGAGGGCGGCTCCAAACGCTATTACTCCCAGACCCATGGAGTGCTGTTCGAGAGTTACCGAGAGAACGGCGAGCTGTTCAACCGGATCTATACCCTGCTGAAAAAGAACGAATTCCTGGTGATCTGCTATCCGCTCGAAACCTACAATCGCCGACCGCTCACGGAGAAGCAGGTTCAAGAATTTCACGAGAACCCGCTGAAGGACCCCAAACAGATCATCACGAGAATCCTCGAAGGAGACTACGAGGAACTGGGCGACGACGTGATCGACGACCGGCCCGTGCGGGGCGTTGAACTACGTGACCCGGCGGTGCTCGCCGATGGTCCGGCGCCGCCGATGGACGACTTCGCCATGCGGGTCTGGATCGATGTCGAGACCGAGTTGCCCGTCTGGGTGGAGATCAGCGCTGTGCCGGCAGGGTCGTCAACGCGGCGCACTACGATCATCGATCAGTTCGAGTGGGGTGCCCCGCTGGCCGCCAGTTTGTTCGAGCCGGAGATCCCGGCCGGCTTCGAGCCCGAGAAACCGCGCGAGTACTACACGGACTCCGCGCCCAAGACCAACGCGGAGGCGGCCTTTGCCGCCAACACCGAGGCCGAACCCTATCTGAGCGACTTCGACGATCTGACCTTGCCCGAGGTGGGCGGCGTGTTGCTGCTGGGCGTGAACCCCGGCGATGTACAGGCCGAACTGCGGCTGGGAACCCACCAAGAGATCTGGAAGGCCCAGGACGTTTTTCTGGCCGGTTGGCCCCGCTACGAGGACGTAGAGGATCAACTCGCCGCGCAGCTTCAGGCTCAACTGGACGTCGAGCAGATGACGGTCGAGGACCTCGTCGCGCTGGGGGCTGCCTTGCGCGAGCGCTTCTGGGAACTGCGCGGATGCATGTCCGACAGCGCCTATCCCTACGGCTACGCGGCTCGGCTCGTGACGAAGATGGCGCATGAGATGGCGCCCGACGATCCGGCGGTGACGGATCAGTACGTCGAATCCATCATGACGGCCGAGGTGAGCGGCACCTATGACGAAAACGACGAGGCGCGTGTCTGGAATCCCGTCTATCCCGGTCTGCTGACGGAGTTGCGTTCGCAGCAGTTCGAGCAGATCAAGGCTCGCCTCAGTCAGGGCCAGGCGCCGACCTGGAAGGACTACGTTCGCGCCCACGATCTGATCATCCTGCTCAACTCGCACGGCGAGGACTACGCAGGGGCGCTGGCGGTGACACGCTGGTTGATCGCCCAGGCGGAATCGGCCGGTTGGACGTACTACGTGGAAAGAGAACTCGCCCCGATGGAGAAGGCCTTTGCGGCTGGCGAAGGGTACCGGTCGGGACTGTTCATGTACCCTCCGGGATCGTTCCCCGAGGCGTTCCGCTACGGGCGACGCCTCTTCTCCTTCCAGGGACCCGCCCAGCGCCGTGCGAAGCTCCTGCCGATCCATCTGCGGCACCTCAAGGGTTGGTAGTTGCCTGCTGATTTGCGTTCGACAAGATCGCAGATGTGTCAAAAAGAAACGGGGCGGCCTCTGGAGGGCCGCCCCGGTGCTATTCGTCGCTGCTGTGTGCGAGTCTCAGTCTTGCAGTTCGCGAATCCAGACGTTGCGGTAGCGGACCGGGTTGCCATGATCCTGGAACTGGATCGGGCCCGTGTCCCCATGCGGGGCATAGTCGCTGATCGCGTGACGACCCTTCCAGCCGGTCCCGCCTTCAAGCACGACGTGGTCGTGGACCACGACGCCGTTCTGGAAGACAGTGAAGGTTGCCTTGCGCGTGACATTGCCATCCTTGTCGAACAGAGGGCGGTGGTAGATGATGTCATAGCTCTGCCACTGGCCCGGCTTACGGCAGACATTGACCAGCGGCACGGCCCGGCCGTACAGCGCCGCGCATTGGCCGTCAGCGTACGTCTTGTTCTTATACGAATCCAGCACCTGCACCTCGTACTTGCCCTGCAGGAAGACCCCGCTATTGCCCCGGCCCTGGCCGTCGCCCTTGACCGTCGCGGGGGTCGCGAACTCGACATGCAACTGGCACGATCCGAATTCCTTCTTGGTCTGGATGTACCCGGCGCCCTTGACGGACTCCATAAATCCGTCCCGGCAGACCCACTTGGAAGGATTGCCCTTGTTGTCACTCCAGTTTGCCATGGATTCCGGTTTCCCGTCGAACAGCACGATCGCGTCGGCGGGCGCATCGCCGCAGGTTCGGCCCGGCGTGACCGCCGGCGGGGTGGGGCGGTCGTCGTCATGGACCTTCCAGCGGCCGGTCGGCGTATCCACGTAGTGAATTACCGGCTTCTTCTCGCCGTCGTCGGCCTTGACCTCACTCTTGGCCGCATCCTGCGTCGCACAGCCGGCCAGCAGGCCGAGCACCAGCACAACAATCCCCAACCCAAACATCCTGCTCATCATGATTCCTTTCAAACCGTGTACCTCAGGTAGTGCGTTGATATTCGTCGACCGAACGTCCATTGAAGTGACGTTATACCCGAGGGAATATCAAACATCAAAAATGAAAATGTAAAATTGAGGATGTTGTCGCCGCAGCACGGCGATTCCGCCGTTTTGATCTTTGCTTTCCGATCTGCAATGTCGGTTTGACTCAGATTGTGTAGGGCGGGCGCATGGCGCGGGAGCGCATTCGGTTGGCCTCGGGGTCGTTGGCGAACTCGGCTGTGCGCAGATCGAATTTCAGGTTTCGCTTCAATTGTTCACAGATGTCGGCGGCCAGGCAGATGTTCATGGAGTGGTACATGACCTCGGCGTTTGCGACCGGGTCGCGGCGCGAACGGATACAGTCAAAGAAATCCCGCACGTGGTCGAGCGATCGCCCGGTGCGGCCCGTGTAGTCGGCCAGCACCTTCTGGTATTCGGTCAACAGTT
>JANQFY010000025.1 GCA_028277585.1 Sedimentisphaerales bacterium | reverse complement strand
CATGAGGACGGTCGTCCCACCGGTATCCCCGTGCAGTTGAGCAAGAACTGGCACTACAAGCCCATGGGCAGCTATCTGATGGCGTATACCATGCTGCCGGCCAAGGAGACCACCACGTATCTCTTGCGTGTGGTCTATGGCTTCTACGGCACCTTGCCCTCTGCCAGCCACGCCCAGTTGAGCCTGATTGGCTACGGTGGGCATGGGCGCTGGGATCAGTTGGCCATTGGTTGCTGGGGTGAGACCGTCTGTTTCGATATGGATATGAGTTTGGTCGACGTCGCCATCACGGACATACGCATGCTGATGACGCGTAATGGCATCGACGGGGAGAAATGGAACTGGACCGATGCCGGTTGGGGGGGCGACTGGCTCAACATAAGATACGATGACCAGGACAAGTATTTCCCAAACAACCTGAAGACCGCGTATCTCTCACAAGGGCCCTGTTTGACCGAAGTGAAGTACGAAGGGTACTACGGCAAGAACCAGGAAGTCGACTTCAGAGCGCGCGTGCAGACGTTGCGTACGGACGATTACCATCGGACCTTCCAGACGCTGAGCTACCAGTTCGTCCGTGACGTATCCGCTAAGAAGGTGCGGCTGTTCAAACTGGGCCGAACCCGTCACTACGCCACGCCGCAGATTGCCTATGGCAACAGCGATGGATGCATTGAGAGTATAAACGTCCCCGAAACGTTGCGGGAGAATCAGTTCCTCCTGGATCAGGTGGAACTGACCGGGGCAGGCCCCTGGTGGGTAGCCCTGCCCGGAGCGATACACACGTCCGGCAGAGATTGGGGCACGGGGTATCGCGCCCTGATCATCAGGGATTATCAGGCGCATCTTGGCGGCCGCACCTACACTCGTCCGACCATCAGCGCTCCCGTATTCACTGCCGGGCCCGCCAACCTTGACATCGAACTGCTTCCCCCGGCGGGTGTCACTGATTTCCGCAGAGGGGATCGGATTACACTGAACCTGGAGTTGATTACGCTGCCGCGCGTCGCCGACGATTACTACGGCCCGAACGAGGCCTTTCGTACGCATCTGACGGAAAACCCAACCTCATGGAAGACGACCTATCGGGAGGCGGTGGGCAATGACCTGAAGCTAGCGGTCTCAGGCGGGAGGGTGCTTCAGAATTATCCCCTGGTCATTTGGGTTGAAGAACCGGAGGTCAGGGTGACAATCCACGGCGGGATCGGCGCGGTTCCGATTCGGTTTGAAGGATTGAAGACGCCCCAAGGATGCCATCTGCATCGGATCGTCAACGGTGAGCGAATCAGATTCGATCAGTCTGTCCATGGCCATGATTTCTGGCAGACCGATTACGACGCAGCATCGGATACCTACAAAATCAGTTTCAACCTACCCCTGGACAAACTGGCAGAATCCCAGTGGGTCCTAACGTGTCCATAGTTACTACTCGGGTCGCTGGGTGTTGGACGCGGGCCCAATGTCGTCGCCCATGGCTTCCGGCTCGGGTGACAGGTCGGTTCCGAGGAAGGCCTCAATGCTGATGAGCGTCTTGTGCAGTGCCGCCAGGGCGGAAACCTGGTCGTATTGGGTGGCGATGAGGGTGCGTTCGGCGTCTAGCACGTCGATGTAGTCGGTGACGCCCTGAGCGAAGGCCTTGCGCGCCGCGTCAAAGGCGGCCTGGGCGGCGGGCACGCCCTGATCACGCAGAGTTGTCGCTGCGTAGTGTTGGGCCCTTAGGGTCTGGATCATCTCATTGAGGGTCGCATGGGCCGAGGCGCGCATGTGACGCTCCAGAGCCCTGGCCTTGTGCAGATCATAGCGCGCCTGGCGTCTGGCTCCCTGGTTGCGGTTGGTCAAGGGCAGGGGCAGGGCCATTTCAAAGACCAGGGCGTGGTCGTCCGTGGCGTTGAACTGACGCACGCCCGCGCCCAATGTGAGATTCGGGATGCGGCCCGTGTCCGCCAGTTCGACCGCCGCCTGTCGCGCGGCGATCTCGACGGGCCAGCGGGCCAGATCGGGGTTGTGCTCGATGCGCTCGACCATCGCAGACGGCGCCGGCAGAGGTGGGACGTCGAACAGGGCGCCATCGACTCGCCGGAAACTGGCCGTGGAGGAATCCCACAGGGCGGATAGCTGCTGACGCAGCGCGGCGAGTTGACGTCTCTGGGTCTCCAGATCGATCCGCCGGGCCGTCACCTGAACCAGGGCCTTGTTGAGTTCAGCCGTGGGGGTCACACCCTCATCGGCGCGTTGCTTGATGATTGCGTGCAGGCCTTCGGCCACGGTCAGGGCCTGCGCGGCTAAGTCCACTTCGTGCTGAGCGGCCAAGACGTCGATGTAGCGGTGTCCGGTCTGGGCGATGACGGTGAGGCGTTCGGCTTCGTAGTCCCAGGTCGCCAGCGTGTGAAGCCGTCGGGCCAGTTGCGTGCGCCGCAATCGCTTGTCCCCGAGCTCGATGGCCTGGCTGATGCGCAACGTGCTGACCGCGCCGTCGAACTCACGCAGGGCGTCATCGCCCCCGAAATTCTCGACCCTGAGCCCCAGTACCGGATTGGGGCTGAGATGACTCTGAAGGATGGCGGCCTCGCTGGCACGCATCTGCCAGGCGTGTGCCTCCAACTGCGGATTGTGCAGTAACGCCAGGGCCAGGGCCTGCCGCAACGTGAGGTCGCCCGTAGGCTCCAGCTTGGCAGGATGTGTCGGGTCCGAGGTCTCGGGAGCCTCAAACGTAGGCAGCCCACGCGCCAAGTCGCCCGTGGGCGGGGCTTCGCCGACACCGGGCACAGAGGCACAGCCCGCGGCGAGAACGAACAGGGCAAGCAGTGTCACACGCATAGCCGCCTCCTATCCCGGGCGCGACGCCACGAAGATGCCGGTCGCGTTGATGACCAGGGTCGTATCGTCGGGCCGCGGCCCTACCGTTCCCTGGATCAGAAGTACACTCATGGGCTTGAGGTCCTCCACGGTGTTCAGGTCGGTCGTCAGGGCGCGGGCATCGGGCCCGAGGATCTGCACGGAAGCCAGGTTCGGCAGGAGTTGTTCGGGCGGCGTGCAGCAGTAGTCCCAGGGCGTGGGGCAGTTGTGACCTTCGGCTGTACAAGGGTTGTCCACCGTGGCGTCGATCACGGTCATGACCGCGCGGTTGGCAACAAAAGTCTGTTTGCGCCCGCCCACCACGGCTTTGATCACCACGGCATCCCCCTCTTGAGCGCTGGTCTTCAGAGAGGCAATGGACGTGATCCCTTCGGGGGCCGCATCCAGAAAGAGCGACGCCGGCAATTCGGCGCTGGCGGATGGGCCTGTGCTCTGGGTATCCTCGGCCTTGCGGCAACCCGGTGATAGAAGCAGAGCGACGGCCAACCCGACCATGATAGCCACTGTTCGAAGCATTGTCTTCTTCATAGCATGTTCTCCTCAGATAGAGTATCGGTGATTGACTTCATTAAACGGCCTTCAAGGCCTCGGCAACAGGCAGGCGCATGCAGTTGATGGTTGGAGGCAAGGACCCGACGAGGCCGAGGGCCAGCCCCGTACCCAGTCCGGCGCAGAGCGTGGGGGCGTCCACCACCAGGCCGAACGCTCCCATCGAGATCCTGATGGCCGCGCCATCGAGCAGGATCAGAGAGGCCAGCGCGGCAAGCAAGGCGCCGGTCAGCGCGATGAGCACCGATTCCTGGATCAGGCTCAACGCAATGGCGGCGCGCGAGTAGCCCAGCGACTGGAGCATTCCGATCTCTCGGAAACGCGCTGCAAAGGCCGCGTACAGCGTATTGAGACCGCCGAATAATCCACCCATGCCGATCAGCGCGGCCGTGACCCAGACCATCAGTCGCACGGGTCGGTAGAACGACACCAGCTTCTGATAGTACTTCGTCTCGGGCAGGGCGATGATCTCCAGGTCCAGGCGCGTGGCCGCGAAGATCTCGACATCAGAGGCCGCAGCGCTATCCAGGGTGAGAATCACGCACGAGAGGCTGTCGCGCTTGGCCGCGATCTGCAGGTCTGTCAGAGGGCACCAGATCTCCGCGTCCATGACCGTCCCCGCGGCGGCGAACCGGCCCACGATCGTCCATGGCCGGTTGTCGAACCAGATGGTCTTGCCCAAGG
>JANQFY010000523.1 GCA_028277585.1 Sedimentisphaerales bacterium | reverse complement strand
GACCTGCTCGATTGCTGCCAGGAGCGTATCTCCGGCCGTTGCCTTGGCAACGAAGCCGGAGGCGCCGGCACAGCGAGCCTGCTCGGCATAGACCATCGGATCGCGCATCGAGAGGATCAGGACGCGCACATGAGGGTGGTCGCGGCAGATCCGGCGGGTCAACTGTAGCCCGTCCATGTGCCCAAGCGAAATATCGACGATTGCAAGATCGGCTGTCTGATCCTTGAGATAATCCAGAGTTAGCTCGGCGCTCTCAAGCGAGGCGCACACCGTCAGATTGGGTTGCTCACTCAAGAGGCGCATCAACCCACGCCGGACCATTTCGTGATCGTCTACGATGATGACGCGCGTCATCGAAAGTGCATCTGTTCTTTCACACCCTGCCATCGGATTCCTTCAGCTACAAGAAGCCTGTCGCGGAGGGATACGCTCGCGTCTCCACAGGATACCGCCGGGCCCGTGGTGCCGAATCCAGCCTTTCATCAGTTCCAGATTAGTCGACAACCGGGAGCGGAGCAATCAGGAGCATGATGGGTTTGCTATCGGCGCGCGCACGCACGATCTCATAGGGGTTTTGCCTATGCCGTTGCAGATTGGACACCTCAGCAAGAGATGGGGATCATAACTGGGCCGTGCCTCATCGCTCGGCGTTCACCCAGTTGATGGCTGTGCGGAGCAGTTCGTTCGCGTCGATGAGATCGAGCTTCTCCTTGATATGAGCGCGATAGGTCTCGATGGTCTTGACGCTCAGGTGCAGTTTCTCCGCCATCTCGCGTGTACCGTATCCGGCGCCGATCAGCCGGAAGACCTCCAGTTCCCGGTCGCTGAGCCGATCGACTGGAGAGCCTCCGGTTTGGGCCGGGCCGGCCACGAGCTTGCTGACCATCTTGGCCGCAACGCCTTCGCTGACATACATCTCTCCCGAGAGCACGCGCCGAATGGCGGTCACCACACGCTCGGTCGCTTCTTGCTTCATCACGTAGCCCCGGGCCCCCGCGCGCAGGGCCCGTTCAGCGTAGACCCCTTCGTCATGCATGGAGAGGGTCAGAACGGGCAAGCCCGGGAAGTGCACCTTGATGTCCTTGATCAATTCAATGCCGCTGGTGTCTTTCAGCGAGATGTCGACGACCGCCAGATCCGGATTCAGTTCCTTGATCGCCTGCATGGCTTCATAGGCGTCCTCGGCCTGCCCACAGACGCGGAGGTCATGTTCCTGGTCAATCAGTTGCGCCAGCCCCTGGCGGACGATCGGGTGATCGTCCACGATGAGAACGCCGCGTTTGTCAGCTTGTTGCGGCGTCTGGGCTCGTGCCTTCTTCTTCATGTTCTGTCTCCCCTTGGTTGACACTCGCTACGCTGCGGAACGTACAGGTGACCCGAGTCCCGCCGGCAGAATTCGGTTGTATGTCCAGGGCGCCGTCGATCATCTCGGCGCGGTGACTCATCACCTGCAACCCCATGCTGTCGTGTTCCGGCAACGCTTCGGGGAAGTCCCGTCCGTCGTTGAGAACCGTCAGAGTTGCCCGATCGTCTTGTTCGCTCAGTTCGATAAGAATGTTCTGGGGGTCGCCGTGCCGGATGGCGTTGGTGACCGCCTCTTGCGCGATCCGATAGAGATGGACGGCCATCGAGGCGTTGCGCACCAATACCGGGCGGTCGCAGCGGAAAACACACGAGACCCGAAAGAGACTCTCCGTTGTCATGGCCAACGCCTGAAGGGCCGACATCAGGCCTTTTTCATCGAGGGCGACCGGATGGAGTCCGCGCGACAGTTGCCGAGTCTCCTCCACCGCCTGGTTGACCAGCAGGGCGATCTCCTTCGCATCCTCGGCCTCACTCGATTCCTGGCGTTGCAGTTTCTGTTCGAGGACCTTGGTCAGAATGGCGATCCCGGTGAGTTGCTGTCCGAGGCTGTCATGCAGTTCGCCTCCGATGCGGCGCTGCTCACGTTCGCTGATTTCGAGAACCTCCCGTTCAAGTCGCTGGCGTCGCTCGTAAGCACGCCGCAACTGCCGGTTGGCCTGGGTTAGTGCTTCGGTCCGTTCGAGAACGCGTTTCTCGAGATCCTGGTTGAGTCGGTGGATCTGGCCCTCGGCCTTCTTCTGCTCCGTGACATCAAGGCCGTATATGTTGACGTAGTCGCGCTCGCGGATCGGGACCAGAACGAGAGAGAAGATGCGGCCCTCGACGCACTCCTCCGCGATACGAGGGAAGTGGAACTGGAGCACCCCCGCGATGCGGCGGCGCCACGTTTCCGGCACGGGCTCATCCGGCTGAGTTCGCCAGGTTCGCATCAGTGTCTGGCCCGGCCGATTGCTGTACAGGACGACGCCATCGCCTCGGATGCGTAGGACGGGCGAGGGGTTCTCCGAAGCGAATAGGGCCAGGTCGCGGATCTGCGACTCGGCGCGCTTGCGGTCGGTGATGTCCTGTACGACGCCCAGCATGCGGATCGCCTTCCCTTCGGCGTTGCGAATGACATCGCCGGTTTCGGAAACCCAGCGGATGGTCCCGTCCGGCCAGACGACCCGGTGCTCGATAGCGTACTCTCTGTTGCCCTCGATGCAGGCGTTCACCGCATCGATCACGGGCTGACGGTCGTCGGGATGGACGCAATCGAGGAATGCCTCGTAGGTGCCACCGAATTGCCCCGGCGCGAAGCCAAACATCGGTTCGATCCTCTCGGACCAGAGCAGTTGATCGGTCGCGATGTTCCAGTCCCAACTGCCAATGTTGGCGGCCTTTTGTGCCAGGGCGTATCGCTCCTTGCTCTTCCGCAGGGCCTCGTCCGTGCGGCGGCGCTGTACGGCCAGGGCGTAGAGCTTGGCGATGCGGCGGATGGCGTCGAGGTGCCGTTCCTCGTATTCATCTTCGGTATTGGCCAGGGCGATCTGCCCGACGACCATGCGGCCGACGACTGCCGGAACGGTCAGGAAATTCCGCAGAGGGATGTGCCCGGCAGGGAGCCCGGTCGACGCGGGATGCTCCTCTGGGGCGTTCGCGTAGAATCCCTGGTTGGTGTTCAGAGCATGCCCCCAGAGACCCGGGTAGCGCCCTTCGGGACCGCAAGGGAACACGATGCTTGCCTGACCTGGCGAAACGCGACACTGATCGCCCATCATGTGGGTCAGTGTGTGACTGATGCTGTCGCCTGTTTCGGCGTCGATCGATGAAACGAAACCGTGTTCGCTGCCGGTCAGTTGGCGTGTCTGGTCGAGAACGAGATCGGCGACCTCCTCAATGGAGAACGTCGGGTCGATCAGGGCGTCCGCCAGTGCCACGATTGCTTTGTTGACGGCCAATTCCCATGCGTGTTGCGCGACGATGCGCTTGTGTTCGGTGATATCGACGCAGTACTCAATGACCTGGGTGATATCCCCGGTCGGGCTGAACATCGGAAAGGCATGGACCTCGACATGGCGCTGATTCCCCTGGGAATCGTGGTGTATGTGTTCGACGATGGTTGGCTGCCTGGTTCGCAGGATCGTCTGGATTGGGCACGGATGGTCTTTCCCCTCGCAGGGCCGACTCAATTTGTGGGCAACGGTGTAGCAGGGCGCGCCATCGACGCCGTGCATCTCTCGCGCCGCTCGGTTCGCCGCTCGGAGCTGATGGGTCGCAACATCGATAACGTAGAATGGATGGGTCAGGGAGTCCAGCACCGTCTGGACGAGATCACCCGGCGGGGTAGGGCTTGGGCCATCCTGGGTGAACCATGAACGCAATTGATCTGTGTTGTCCGGCACTGCAGAACCTCTGGGAACGGCGGGCCGTGCCCCAATCGATTTGTCCAGGCGCTTCTCTGAGAATGTCGTGCTGCGCGGTCCGTGCCGCGCCTGTCCAAGCCAGGATAGACAGGCCTTGGTTCTTGGCCTCCTTCCAAAAGGCCTATCATAGGTCGACCGATGGCAAAATCAACAGAAATTGGCGGCGACCGCTCTTGGCTCGGCCGGGCCTCGTGCTTCTAGTGTAAACCGCAGGGGTATAGGGGATTTCCCGATAGGGAGGCCCAGGGGAAACCGGATACCAGAACCAGTTCATGCCCGATTTACTGGAAAACCCCTTCTGTTACTATAGCAAAAGCTTTCTGATAAATGGAAGGGGATTACTATGGATGACAAAGAACTCTTACAACGATATGCGGCTGGTGACGAAGAAGCGTTCCAGGAACTGATGACACGGTACAAGGATAGCGTGTATGCTTTCCTGCGTCGGTTCCTCAGCCGGTCCGACCTGGTTGAGGATGTCTTCCAAGAGACGTTCCTGCAGGTTTTCGTCAGTCGCGATACATTCGATCTCTCGCGGCCGCTGCGCCCTTGGCTGTTCACGATTGCGGCCAACAAGGCCAAAGACGCCCTGCGGCGGATGCAGCGCAGCGAGGTAACACAACTGGGCAACATGTTCGACAGCGACGAATCGACGATCGACGATGTGCTCAACGCCCTGGATCACGATGCGCATATGCCGTACGACGATCTGATCCGCGATGAGCGGGCCGCCTCGGTCAAGCGGATACTGGCGCGAATGCCCCAGAAGCTGCGGGAAATCGTCGTTCTGGCCTATTTCCACAAATTCTCCTACGCCGAGATTGCGGATATCCTGGGCATTCCCATCGGAACGGTCAAGAGCCGGCTGCACACGGCGGTGGCGCGGTTCGCTGATAGCTGGCAGAACGCGATGGTGTGCGAAATGGCCTATTGAGACCCTCGTTCAGAAGAACGTAGAGGAAACGCAAGGGTGTGAAAAGGCAGATGTGGCTTGACTCCCAGGGATGGGTCTTGCCGAGAGCCAGAGGGGTATGGGGCTGAGAACGGATCTCTCCGTCTCATACCCCCCAGGGTCTCATGCAGCTAGCCGGATAACCGGCGGAGAATCTCAGCTTTGTTGTCCCACTGATGCGTATCGATATCGGTTTGCCAGAGGCTGTCGCAATCCCAAAGCGCCGCCCACCATGTCCACAATCTTCTTAGCACTCTCATCGCTCATCCCGTCCTTCCCTAACCTGTCCATCTGTCACGAATCCGGTCCATCGCCGGATCTTCGAGAGCGCTCTCTACAATAGAGAGGCCCTGGGAAAGGCGTCGGTAACAACGGGATATGAGGATTTCTCTGGGGGCGCCCCGATCAGGGGTTACAGCTGTCGTTTGATCGCCTGGGCGTGAATGATCTCGAAGACTGTCTTGACGAACTCCGGGTCCAGGCCGGCTTTGACCGCCTTGTCGAGATGATCGCCCAGCAGGTTCTCCCAGCGCGTGATCTGCAGGACGGGAATATTGTGTTCCTGCTTGAGGCGACCGATTTCCTCGACCCACTTCATGCGCTCGGCCAAGTCTTCAATGATCTTGCTGTCGACCTGGCTGATTTCTGCTCGCAATCGGGCGATGTGCCCCTTCAACTCGCGATCGGTTAGCGCCGTGTCGCGCGCCTTGAGCCGAGCGGCCAAGCGGCAGAGTTCTTTCGGGGTGACCTGCTGCTTTGCGTCGCTGAGCGCTTCTTCGGGGTGGATGTGACTCTCGATGATAAGCCCCCGGATGCCCAGATCGAGCGCCATTTGCGAGACCGGCTCGATGAGTGGGCGATTGCCCGCGATATGGCTCGGATCACAGATGAGCGGCAGGCTGGGCAGCCGTCGCTTCAACTCGATGGGGATCTGCCAGTTGGGCTGGTTGCGAAACTCCGTTTCGACGTAAGTGGAGAACCCGCGATGGATGGCGGCGAGCTTGCGGATTCCCGCGTCGAAGAGCCGCTCGATAGCGCCGAGCCAGAGTCCCAGATCGGCGTTGATGGGGTTCTTGACCAGAACGGGGATGTCTACGCCTCTCAGCGCATTGGCAATTTCCTGGACCGAGAACGGGCTGACGGTCGTGCGCGCACCGATCCAGAGGATATCGACGCCGCTCTTGAGACAAAGCTCGACGTGTTCGGTATTGGCGACTTCCGTGGTCGTCAGCAAGCCCGTCTCGTCCTTGACGGCCTGGAGCCAGTCGAGTCCGACGGCGCCGACGCCTTCGAACGTGTTCGGACGGGTGCGCGGTTTCCATGTCCCGGCTCGAAAGGCCTTGACGTGCGGGGATTTGACGAGCCCCTTGGCGGTGGCGAGCATCTGTTTGAGCGATTCGGCGCTGCACGGCCCGGCGATGACCCAGGGAACGGACTCATGGGGCAGCCACTTGGCGGCCGGTACAACCGAACGATTCAGCTTCTTCAAGGTGTCACTTGCTTTTTTCAAAACAGTTCCAATCTTGCCTGCAACAATCTGATGTCCTTCTGAGAGAATCTACGATGGATGCATTATAGCCCCTTGAGCCGCTTGATTTCAACCGCTTTGCCGCAGATCGGATGCCGAGGGACATTCATTCCAAGAATCATCTGGCGAAATTGTCCGAGATCGCTAGAATGTGACCCGTGCATGGCAGGGTGACCTCGTGCGCCCAGTGCGGATAGTTACGACCGGCTGTGGGAGAAATACGGAATGAGTGTGAGAATCGAGGCGGTCTCGGTAGGACAGGGTGAGAGATCGATGAAACGCGGCAATCCGAGGGGGTTGTACGCGTTCATTACGCGCGCCCTGGGCAAAGAGATCCTCGTCCTCGGGCCAAGCACAGCCGGCAAGAGCAAATTCACCGAGTACCTCCGCCTGGGGACATTGGACCCCGAGGGCCAGCGGGAGATGACCTATCACGTTCGCAAGACACCGGCGTTCACGGTCGGGCTCGGTCAAGAGCATGGGGTCACGCTCAAGATTCGCCGAGCGGTGGATACCCCGGGACAGGTCGGCCCGGTCGAGCACGCCGCATTGGTTGGGCGGCGCAAACCGCACGCGGTGATCATTGTTCTGGACAGCAGTAAGTCCATACTGATGACCACGATGTGGCTTCATCTGTTTTGCGATCGCTTGGATACGGTTCTCCGCCGAGGTTTCGCGGCCAAGCGACGGTTGAGCGAGGTCATGGTGCTGCTGAACAAACGCGACAAGATTGACTCAACGGAATTCAATCAGCTCAAGGAAGAGGTCGCGGCCGTACTCAGGAAGCACCTTGAGGTGGTTTTCGGAGCCGAGGGGGTCCGCGCCATCCCCATCATGGAGTGTATCTCGGTGCAGACGGAGGAAGGACCCGTGTTGATCGACCGCGTGGTTACCGATTTGATGGAACGCCTGGCCACTAGATGATCTTCTTTCGCTTGAACGGGCCGCTGAGGTTATCGCAACACACATCACATCGAGGCAATGCCAGAAGCCTCCACTGTGCGTAGGTTATGTTCGTCGTTCCCTCGGGGGCGATTCCTGAGGTCTCCGTTGATAAAGATATGGGCCCCGTGACACTGACCGATCGCGCAGTCCCCAAGGTGACGGAAGCTTGCCGAGCATCTCGCGTTTCGTTCGCATGCGGGTTGGTTTGCGTTCGATCGCCAGCGGGCCAGGGAGGTCTTTGCTGGTCTGATCAGGATTGCGAACGCGAGAATCAAGCAGGGGGGTAGACACGAATTCCTTTGCGGAGTTTGGGGAGAAACAGGCCCGGCACGCTCGGCTGGCGTCTGCATACTACCCGCTGGGGCGCGGGCATCTTGGCCTGCATCAAGCGGATCCAGCTTAGAGAGCATTCGGGAAGGCTGCCGAATAAGACGCCAGCCATGTCTGGGCCCAGGCGTTCGGCAATCAGCGAGTCCCCTGACTGGGCCATTCCGTTGTCGCCCTGGCAACGTCCGTTTGCCCGGCAACGCCGGCATAGAGCTTGGTTTTTCCTGCAGTCTCCGGGCGATAAAAAGCGAGATTACACTCAAAGGGTCTCTTTTTCACCCTCGGCTTACCGCGTCGCATTGCCTAAATTGCCCAAAACTGTTATAATACGGCATCTGTACGTCGAAATCTGGAGAAAGCACGAAACCTCTGCCATCTCCTCCACCGGGGGTACTGAGACGGGTTGCACGGATTCGCGACCGCATTGCGGTGGCAGACCATCACGGGAGGGAATAACGATGAACGGCAAAATGCAACCCATGATGAAACTCCTATTGGCCTTCGCGGTGCTACCCGCACTGGCGGCCCAGGCGACGATCCGCTACGTAGCCCTCGATGGGTCGGGCGGCAACGGTCAGAGTTGGTCCACGGCCTATAAGACCATTGACGCCGCGCTGGCCGATCCCGCGATTGGTAGTGGCGATGAGATCTGGGTCAAGCAGGGCACCTATATCCTGGGTAGCGTGATCCGCGTGGAGAAAGCCGTCAAGATATACGGCGGTTTCAGCGGCGCGGGCAGCACGCGGGACAGCCAGACCTATGTGACGACGCTCGACGGCAACAAGTATACGTCTGGGATGCAGATAACCGCCAACGCGGTGGTGGATGGCATCACGTTCGCCAATGGCTGGGCTTGGGGGTCGATGGCCGAGCAGAGCGGCGGAGGCATCTACATTGTCGGCAGCAGCCCGACCGTTTCGAATTGCCGTTTCTATCGCAACCACGCCGAACGCGTGGGCGGCGGTATATCGGCGGAGAACGCCAACGGCGCGCTGATCAAGCATTGCGAGTTCGACGGGAATTCAGCCGGTCAGTATGGCGGGGGCATGTTCACGAAGCGCTCGAACCTCACTGTCACCGGTTGCACGTTTGAAGACAACGTCGCCAATCGCAACGATTCGACCTTTGGCGGCGGCGGCATGTACAATGAAGAAGGGTCGCCGGTGGTGGACGATTGCGTTTTCACGCACAACAGCGGGTACGTCGGCGCGGGGATCTGGAATCAGTTCGCGAACACGCGAATCCAGCAGTGCGTCTTCGCTGACAGCAACTCGGTGACGGTCTCCGGCGGAGGCCTCTACAATCACGGCGGCGCGCCGCGGATTAGCGACTCGGTGTTCACCGGGAACGTCGTCAACGATACCGGGGCGGGCGTTTGGGATCGATCGTCGGCTCAGTATGTCAACTGCATCATGGAAGGCAACTACGCCTATCGTTACGGTGGGGCGGTCTACATCGGATCGACCGATTTGGGCGCCACCTCGGAAGCGCGCTTCACCAACTGTACGTTGTACGGGAACAGCGCTACGCGTGGCGGTGGATTGTATAGCAGCAACGCCAGTGCGACGCTGACCAACTGCATTCTCTGGGGCAACGAGGTTTTGCTCTCGGGCGCGGGGATTCACAACAACACGATGCTGTTCCAGGCCGAGACGGTGGCCAATTACAGCAACATCCAGGGTGGCAGCGTCTACCCCGGCACGGGCAACCTCCGCGTCGATCCCGGATTCAGCAGCCCTGGTTTCGGCGATTTCACGCTTCCTTTCGGCTCGCCCTGTATCGATGTGGGCAACAATTCGGCGCCGGGGATCGGAACTTATGACTTCGACGGCAAGCCGCGTATCGTGGACGGCGACGAAGACGGTGTGGCGATCGTAGATATGGGGGCTTTCGAGTATCGGGGGCGTTTCGTTTCGGATTATCTGCATCGCGTGCAGATCGCGCAGGGCAAAGTTTATGACTCGCCCAGTGATTCGGCTGCGACCAACACCTTCCTGATGGAACTCCAGACGGCCGACAACGTGACGCACATTCAGTTCGTCACTCCTGCCGGTCAGACCTATACGATCACCAACGCCCCGCACTCCTCTTCGACCTACGTGGACACCTATCATCAAGTTACAGGGACGACGCACATCTGGACGTATCGAGCGGCGTTCCCTTTGACGCCGCCCCTCTCCGACTATGGCGACGGGAATTACGTGGTGACCGTCTATTACACTGACGGCACGACGCACAGCAGCACATTCGCGTATACCATTCCTGGCTCGAGTGCTCCGGTGGTGCAGCCGACGCAGAAGCCCAATATCACGAGTCCCGCCTACGGGGGCGACGCTGGCTCTCCGGTGACTCTTTCCTGGGCGGCGCCGTCGGGGGTCAATAGTGTCTTCCTGGCGATCACCGATTCCGGTACCGATCAGGAAGTTCTCACGGACTCCCTGGCGGGCAACGCCACCTCGTCCGGGGCCTACACGCTGGACGAAGGCGATTACGATGCGGACGTGTCGTTCGAGAATGCGTACGAGGTGACCAACGCCGATGGTGTTCCGTTTGCCTACGGCAAGGGGGTGGTCGTCGGACACAAGTTCTCGGTGGTCTACTCCTCGATTTACCGCTTCTGGTCGCCGGTGAGCGGCAAGCATTTTTACACAATCAGCGAACGGGAACGAGACAAACTCATCGACAACTACGCCGACGTGTGGACGTACGAAGGTCCGGTTTTCAAGGCATGTGCGACGCCGTGTCGTCCGAGCCTGGTCCCGGTCTATCGTTTCTGGTCAGGGCGTGTCGGCTCCCACTTCTACACGATCGACGAGGCGGAAAAGGACAAGCTGATCGCCGAGTACCATTACAGTTGGGCATACGAGGGGCCTGTTTTCTACGCCTATCGCGAAGGCAACGCCCCGGCTGAATGCAAGCCAATCTATCGTTTCTGGAACTCAGTGGAGGGCGGTCACTTCTACACGATGGATGAGGCCGAGAGGGACAAGGTGAAGAACACTCTGGCGCACGTATACGTGTACGAAGGAGTCGCCTTCTGCGCCTATGAGTAGATCTGTCCCTTGGTTTGCGGGCGGTAGCCCGGTATGCAGAGACGAGTCGCATGTTGTGAGCCCTCGATATCCCCGGCGGACTATCGAGGGCTTTTTTCGTGGGATAACCCCAGTCACGGCTGCGATTTTTGCTGGCAATGCGCCCCGGGCGCGTTATGATCGCGACGTTGTCCAGAGGTGTTGGATTTCGGACGCGTGAGGACACGAAACTCATCGGGCCCAATATAGGGGAAAGTGCGTCATGCTCAGAACGAATCTCATCATCGCAGCCGTGCTCGCCATCAGTGGGGCCGCGGTACATGTTTCTGGCGCCGAATCGGAGGGCGACACATCGGCCGAATCGGAGGAGGCCAAGGTCTTTGTCGGGGGTGGAGCGGTCATCAGTTCCAAGCCCTATGACGGAGTCGATTCGAAAGTCTATCCCATCCCAATGTTCGGATACGAGGGCGAGCGTTTGTACCTGCGGGGCATCAGCGGGGGGTACCGCCTATTCAAGCACGGAGGCTGGTCGATCGGGCCGATGGTGCGTCCTCGTTTTGAAGGGTACGAGGCTGACGACAGCGATGCGTTGAGAGGTATGGACGATCGTGACCTGACGCTGGACGGCGGCGTGAACCTCGAGGCCAGGACCAAGTGGGGTCTGTTTGGGGCGATGTTTCTGACCGACGTGCTGGGCGAGCACGACGGGCAAGAATTCGAAGCCAGTTATACCGTGCTGTTTCCCTACGCCGGCTTCACTTTCATTCCTTCGGTAGCGCTGCGCTGGCGGAGCGATGATCTTGTGGACTACTATTACGGAGTCAAACGCAACGAAGCACGGGCAGGTCGGCCTGCGTACACGCCGAGCGACACGCTTGATCCCGTAATCAGACTGGCCGTACGCCGCGAATTGACGGACCACTGGGGACTCCTGCTCGGCTTCCAGTACGAGTGGCTGAGCGAAGAGATCAGTGACAGTCCCATTGTCGATGACGACACGGCATTCTCAGTGCTCGTGGGAGCAACCTACACGTTCTAGACGCACGTTGCGGTTTCGCCCTCGCGCTAGGCCAGGGCATGAACGCGTAGACACACCGCAGTCCGCATCCACGAGCCGGCGACTCGCACGTCGAGTGTGTGTCACTGAGTTGAGCTCAGTCTGTCGTGACGCCGAGCAGGAACAACAGCATCACAAACGATGTCAGGAATACTTCATTCATAGCTTGCACCACCCCATTAAATATACCGCACATTATACCAAAGAACGGACGCTCAGTCAATGCTGAGCCGGCTTCATCCGACGGCCAATCAAGGGTCTCTTGGGACGTCTTCAGTCGTGCCGCAGGAGGCGGAGTTTTCTGGGACGTTGAGGTCGCTGTGATTCGGCGAATCAGTGGAACGCGCGGCGTTCATCCCGCAGGTCATGGTCGCCTGTGTTCGCAGCGATTGCCCAGGGCGGCGGCTCTCCGTTCTGTCTCTGGGGGACTGAAACGGGACGCGCCCACCCAGCCGCGCTGCAGAAGGTTGGCCAGTATCGTTCTCTGCGTGCGGTGCGCCGGGGCCAGCGCCAGGTTGTCAGACTCCTCAGGGTCGGTGAGCAAATCGTAGAGTTCGAACTGTCGCCGAGCCGTGTGGCGCGATTGCCAGTCGATATAGCGCCAGCGTTTCGTGCGAACCGAGCGGCCCACCTGAGCCCGTGTGACACACGACGCGAACGCCGCCAGCTTCCATGGTTGACGGATGTCCGAGAGCAGAGGAACAAAGCTTGCGCCCTCCAGATTGCCCGGGCAGGGAACTGCCAAGAGTTCGCAGAGTGTCGGGAATAGATCGACCAGTTCTACGATCTCATCGCACACGCCTCCCTCTGTGCTTAGACCGGGCACGCGCACGAAGAGGGGAACTCGCGTGTGCCGATCGGACAGAGGCCGTTCATACGGCTCGGCGAGTTGCTTGACGCTAGCCCCGTGGCGGCTGAAGATAACGACGATTGTATCTTCAGTGAGACCAGCTTTGTCGAGGGTATCAAGGGCTCTTCCGATCTCTGTATCGAGTGACGAGATGATCCGGAACACCGCCTGAGGAGTGACCTGGCTCGAGCCGGCTTTGGCGCAGCGCCGCGAGAAATCAGCGACCGCGAAGAACTGCGTCTTTGCCACCGCCAGATGCTTCAGTTGGGCTGGCAGCTCCGTCGTGAGACCGCTGCGGTCGGCGGTAGGCCGCTGATTCGGGTCGCGCACCCAGGTTGCAGGGGTCAGGCCGTAGCGGGCCATCAAGGAAGGCAGCGAATCACGGTCGTCCGGCAGACGCCATTCCGGGGGACTGGCGTTCGCGCTCGCCCATGCCGTATCTGGGCGAAGACCCGTCAGTACGGAGCGATGTGAGGTCCTCCCTATGGGCGACTGGGAATAGCATCGAGTGAAACGCGTGGCCGTCTCGGCAAACCGATCAAGATTGGGAGTACGCAATGCCGGATGCCCGTAACACGCCAGCGCCGCGGCCGGGAGAGTTCCGAGATCGATGCACAAGACACTCATACCGGAACTATGGCCCGCACTGCCCGCGTATGCAGGGCTTACCCCGGCGCGCGCGCTCGTGAGGCAGGGGCTCGCCAGGATCATCGCGAGGCGCTCGAGGAAGGCGCGTCGCTTCATCAACATTCTCCTCCGATCTCGGAAAATAACCATTCCGTGAGGCCAAATTGACCTAACCGCTAGCATACTCTCTGAAGATCTGCGCTTCAAGGAAGAACCCGGGGGGCATCTGCCTTCGCGAGATCCGGTGTGACTACGAAAGGCGGTGATTCGTGCACAACAGAGGTCAGAAATGCCTGCCCGAGGGGCCGGCTTGGAAAACCTACAAAAACACGAGGGTGGAACGGAAATCTTGCTTGTCAATGGCGTAACGGACCGGTAAAATTCTCACTAGTCGGCTTGATGGACAGGCTGGCGTTGTATGGAGGATGGGTGATAGCCAGATGGGAGCCAAGAAGGCTTCTTGCAGCATGGTGCCCGTTCGTTTAGGAGAAGGGACGCATTGGAGGCGATGTCATGGCGGATATGCTCACTAGGTTGGAAACTCTTGCTCAGCCTATTAGAGTTGGAATCGTTGGCGCCGGTCACACGGGGAAGGCCTTACTCTACCAATGTCTTGTCACGCCGGGCATAGAGTGCGTGGCGATCGCGGATATCGTCGTCGACAAGGCGACAGCGGCATGCACGGATCTTGACTGCAAACACCAACTGATCGACGATCTCAATGGTATGCACGACGCCATTCGAGACGGCGCCGTGGCCGTTTGCGCCGACGGCGAGTTGGTGGCTCGCTGCGAAGCGGTGGACGTGTTGATCGAGTCGTCCAGCGCCGTCGCTGGCGGGGGGCTCTACGCTAGCATCGCTCTCGAAAACGGCGTCCACGTCGTGATGATGAACGCCGAAGCGGATCTGATCTTCGGTCCCTATTTGATGCGGTTGGCCCGCGAAAAGGGCGTCGTGTACTCGACCTGCGACGGGGATCAACCCGGCGTGATCATGCGTCTGGCGCGCGAAGTCAGCCTGTGGGGTTTCGAGATTGTCATGGCTGGCAACATCAAAGGCTTCCTGAATCGCTACACGAACCCAACGCTCATCATTCCGGAGGCGGACAAGCGTTTCCTCGACTACAAGATGTGTACGGCCTACACGGATGGAACCAAGCTCTGTGTCGAGATGGCTCTGGTCGCCAACGCGCTGGATATGGAGACCGATGTCCCTGGCATGCATGGCCCGAGGACGAAACGCATTGTCGAGACCCTGGACGTCTTCGACTTCGAGCGTCTGGCGGCGCGCGAGAAGCCCGTGGTGGACTATGTGCTGGGGTCGGAACCGTACGGCGGCGTCTTCGTCGTGGCGCGGTGCGATCATCCGTTCCAGCAGAAAATGATGAACTACTTTCCGTCGCAGCAGGGGGAAGGGCCTTTCTATGTTTTCGATCGCCCCTACCATCTCTGTCACGTCGAAGCGATGCAATGTGTCGCGGAGGCTTTCCTGGACGGCGAGACCTTGCTGGAGCCAACCTATGGCTTCAAGACGAACGTCTATGCTTACGCCAAGCGCGACCTGCGCAAGGGCGAGAAGCTCGATGGTATTGGGGGGTATGCCAGCTACGGCTTGATCGAGAACTGTTCGGCCAACCAAACCCACGGGGGGCTGCCGAGTTGTCTGGCCGACGATGTCGTATTAACGCGGGACATCGCCAAGGATGAGAAGATCCTCATGGAGGACGTCGTCTACGACGCGAGCCGCATCGACTTCCGCCTCTACGCTCTGGCAAAGGCCGAGTCGGACAGACTGAATCACGTGCCCTCCGCATCGGCCGGTGTACCGATTCGCATCGAGGCGTCGCCCCGACCGGCCGGGGCCGCGCGCCGAGTCGACGTTGGCGGCGAATCTCTGGGGACACCCTCGACTCAGCGTTAGTGCAGCCTTTCGAAACCGTTGACGTCTCCCTCGCGGCTATTGTGCCGTGCGGGAGACCGAAGGTGGTGTCCTGTTCGTCAGGTAGACCCCGGAGAGGACGAAGGCGGCGCCGATCCCGAGTGATTTGGTCAGGGATTCGCCGAGCATGAGAAACGCCAGGAGGACGGCGAAAACCGGGACGAAATTGATGAACAGCCCGGCCCGCGTGGCGCCGATCTCCTTGACCCCTTCGGAGAACCAAAGGAAGCCGATCACGGTGGCAAAGACCGCCATGTAGATGATCGCGACCCAATCGAGAGGCGCTACCCGACGCAGGTTCTCACCCAAGCCCTCGAAGCAGGCGGAGACAAACAGGGCTGTGGTGCCGACTACGACCGAATAGAACACCGTGGTCAGCGGCGCGAGTCGGCGCATGACGACCTTGCTGAGCAGGGAATACACTACCCAGTTCGCCACGCAACCCAGGATGAGCAATTCCCCCGGGCCGATCCCGCCTGCGAGGGCCTCCCGAAAGTCACCGCGTGAGATGACGACAGTGGCGCCGAGTATCGAAAGGGCGATCCCAAGGGCGCGGATGCGGCCCAGTTGCTCTCTCAGGAAGACACGGGAGGCAATCGCGATGAATGCCGGGCAGGTGGCGATGATCAGCGCAGCCCGGCTGGCCTCGATCAGGCTCAGCCCCTTGAAGAACATTGCGTTGTAGATGAAGACGCCCGTCGTGCCGAGCGCCAGGACGCCCAGGATCTGGGCCTGGTCCAGTCGCGGCAAACGACGGTTCTTCCGCCAAACCAATCCGAAGAGCAGCGCCGAAGCCATCGCAAAGCGCAGAAACGCAATGGCGAACGGATCGAGATGCGTCGAGACGTGCCTGCCCGCGACGAAGGCGCCGCCCCAGAAGATGGTTGTCAGCCACAGCTTCAGGTAGATCCGCATGGGCGCCCTAGTCGACCGGTGTCATCAGCACGCGGAAGTCCCCGGCGCTCAGTTCGGCCAGGCTGTCGACAACGCGCTGGGCTCGGGATAGTTCCGTGCGGGTCCGCGTGGTGGTCACCGCGACCACGGGCATGCGGGCCGCTTGACCGGCCTCGACGCCATGGATCGCATCCTCCACGACCGTGCAATGCGTTGGTTCCAGCCCAAGCTGCTGCGCGGCCTTGAGGAATGTCTCAGGCGCCGGCTTGCCCTCGACGACCTGCTCTTTGGTCACGCAGACATCGATATAGCGATTCAGTTCCTGCGTATCCCAGAATACATCGATATTGGCCCGTGGCGCCGACGAACCGATGGCGACCCGGAAGCCACTGTCTTTCAGGTCGGCAAGCAACCCCGGGGCTCCATCGGCCAGTTCCGGGCGGCTCTGAACGAGGTCGCGATAGCGCCGCTCCTTCCAGTCGCCCAGCGACTCCATCTCCGGCTCGGTGATACCCGGCTTGAGCATGGGAAGGATGGTGTCGTTCTGCATGCCGAACGTGGCTTCGAAGAACTCGTCGGACATTTCCAGTCCTTCCTTCTCAGCCAGATCGAACCACGCCTGACGGTGCGCCCAGCCGCTATCGACCAGGACGCCGTCAAAATCAAAAATCACCCCGAATCCACTGTCACACGATGTCATGACGTTGTCTGTCCTGTACTCTTGTCTGATGGTCCCATTCTTCGGAACGAGTCGCCGGTGCGCCCGCCCGATCACGAGGTGCTCATCGTACCGGTCTAGGCCGGCAGGTCAAGCAAGAACATGATCGGCGATTGCCTCCGGGCGCCCGGTGTGCTAATCTCCCCGGTTGGAACGGATGTCAAGCTGATTGGAGGATTCCTGTGATCGATGTGCGAAAGGTCCTGGTCGAGCGGCAGGCCGGACATGCCGAAGGAACCCTATTGGTGAGGGAATGCCTCGTCTGGCTGCTGCTGGTGGGCGTGACGGGGCAGGTGGGTTGTGGCGCGGCATCGGAATTGGTCTTCATCAACACGAGCTTCGAGAACGCCTGCCCGTTGCATTGGGAGACGGATAAGGAGGGCGTCATCCACATTCACCTGGTGTACGACCAGGAACGCGGCTCTACCAACCGCGCGAACGGGCACTGGTTCTTCCAACTGCAGGCCGTCCCGGGCGCGCGCCTGACCGTCGTTCTGCACAACCTGGAGAATATCTACAACGGGCGTAAGGGCGCCCCGAGCGAGAAGGGCTGTCTCTCGTTCGTTTCCGAGGACGGCAAGGTCTGGCGCCCGATCCACCTGGAGACGACTCAGGGCCGTGGACTCCGCTTCACGGTCACAGTGTCTACCGGTTCGCTCTACGTCGCGCGTCTCGAGCCGTACCGTCTGTCGGATCTCGAGAAAATGATCGCGCGAATTCGCCGGTCCCCGTTGGTGAGGGTCACGAAGATCGGCGCGACCGTCCAGGGTCGAGACCTCGAGATGATCCGAGTGGGGGATGCAGGAGCGCCCTGTCGCGTCCTGCTGCGTGGGCGCGCCCACCCCTGGGAGGCGGGAGGAAACTGGGCGATCCAGGGGCTGATCGATCGCTTGCTCAAGGGCGACGCTGATGCGGCTAGGTTCCTGGAACGCTATTGCCTTTATGTCATGCCCATGGCCAACAAGGACGGCGTTGTCCACGGTCGCACCCGGTTCAATCAGTTGGGGGCGGATCTGAATCGCAAGTGGGGTCAACCCGCCGACGCGGCGATTGCCCCGGAGAACGCCGCGCTGGAGGGATGGCTTACGAGGATGATCGATCGGGGAACGGCGCCCCATCTGGTGATTGACCTGCACAACGACAGCTTCGGGCAGTTGCATGTCACGCGCCTGGATATCGGGCTCCAGGATTATCTGAAGCGTATGGATGTCTTTGAGGCCATGCTCAGGAAGCACACTTGGTTCACTGAGGGCAGCGTCGGCTCCGGCCGCAGAGTCGGGACCATTGAGGAGGGCCTGGTCGAACGGTTTGGAATCGACGCCTGCGTATTGGAATTGCACGACACCTGGATCGCGGGTCTCAACGACACCCCGTCGGCCAAACACTGGGAACTGTTCGGCGCCCAACTGGCTGAAGCGCTGTACCGCTACTTCGCGGAGGCGCTCCAGAGCAAGAAGCCGTAACTTCGCGGGGTGCCGGCTGCCACTTGCGTTCCGGCTCTGGTTTCATCTAGATGGCTCCTTGGCAAAGAAGGAGGGCCCACGTCGATAGG
>JANQFY010000493.1 GCA_028277585.1 Sedimentisphaerales bacterium | reverse complement strand
CTGCAAGCAGTAAACTGATCAATGCTAGTAATAACTTTCAGGTAGATGTCATTACCAGTGTTGGAAAGGGGTACGAGTTCAATCCGAGGCGCTACGATCCGACGGCGTACGATCCCAAGGCGGGCGACTATTCCGGCACGGGGCTGACTGCTCAGCCCTGGCGGCGACGAGCGGACGTGCCGCATTGCGTCATGGCTGGAACCGCGGCGTCGATCGGGCAGTCGCACATCGTGGTCCTGAGCGGCGCTGACGGTGCACTCATGGCGCGAACGGACGAATTGAAGTTGAACCACCCCGGCTTTCCGAAACGCATTCTTAGCTATCATACGATCACCGATACGTGGGTCGAGGCCGGTGAATCGCCCACCAATCAGGTGACGACGCCGGCCGTGCGGTGGGGCGACAAGGTGGTTATCGCCTCGGGGGAGCTCAAGCCGCGGGTTCGTACGCCGGCGGTTTGGGCGATCGAACCGACCACGCAGAAACGATCGTTCGGGGCGATCAACTTCACGGTTCTGGCGATCTACTTGCTGGGCATGGTCGGTGTCGGCGTCTACTTCGCCAACAAGAACGCCGACACGAACGACTACTTCCGAGGAGGTCAGAAAGTTGCCTGGTGGGCGGCGGGCTGTTCGATTTTCGCCACGATGCTTAGCTCGATCACTTACATGGCAGTCCCCGCCAAGGCGTACGCACAGGACGTCGTGTATATGATCGGCAACTTCATGATCCCGTGTGTGGCGCCGGTCGCCATCTATCTGGCGCTGCCCTTCTTCCGACAAATCGACGCGACCAGCGCCTATGAGTATCTCGAGAAGCGCTTCAATATGCCCGTCAGGCTCTTCGCCAGCGCGTCGTTCACTCTCTTCCACATCTTCCGCATGGGCATCGTCATGTCCCTGGCGGCCCTGGCGCTGGCGACGGTGACCTCGATGAGTCCTGTGAACTGTGTGTTGATCATGGGCGTGCTCAGTATCATCTACTGCACCATCGGGGGCGTCGAGGCCGTGATCTGGACCGACACGATCCAGACGCTCGTACTACTGGGCGGGGGGCTGTTGTGTCTCGGCCTGATGATTCGCGGCGTCGATGGCGGCCTGGGCCAGTCGCTCTCGGTCGCGCTGGACGATGGCAAGCTACACGCGTTCAATCTGCATTGGGATCCCTCCAGCATGTCGCTGGGTCTGTGGGTGGTTGTTCTTGGCGCATTCTGTCAAAATCTGTCTTCCTATACGGCTGACCAGGCCGTGGTGCAGCGCTACATGACGACGCCCGACATCAAGCGGGCGGCCCGGTCCATCTGGACGGCGGCTCTGATGACAATCCCTGCGTCGCTACTATTCTTCGGCTTGGGCACGGGCCTGTACGTATTCTATAAATCGAATCCCGAGCGACTCGACCCAACGTTCATGACCGATCAGATCTTCCCACTGTTCATCGCCCATGAAGTCCCGATCGGTCTGGCCGGTCTGATTGTCGCGGGCATCTTCGCCGCGGCTCAGTCCACGGTTTCGACGAGTATGAACTCGACCGCGACGGCTGTAGTAACCGACTTCCTGCGCCCGTTTCGGGTCATGCGAACCGAGCGGGGCTATCTGAACAGCGCCCGCGGTTTGACGTTCGCCTTCGGCGTAGCCGGCACGGTTCTGGGCCTGCTGTTCATCAATCCGGCCAATCGCTCCCTGCTCGACTCGTTCATCAAAGTGATCGGTCTATTCATGGGCGTTCTGGGCGGGTTATTCGCCCTGGGGATACTGACCCGACGGGCCAATGGTTGGGGCTCCCTGCTCGGCGCCCTGGCCGGGGCGAGCGTCATGGGCATGCTGCCCATCTACACGCGGATCACGGGCTATCTCTACGCTGCGATCGGGATTATTACGTGTTTCATTGTTGGCTACGTCACCAGTTTCCTGCTTCCAGGTTCCGGCCATTCGATTGACGGCCTGACGATCCACACCATGCGGCGTTCGAACTCCTCCGCACCCTCGGCGCAGATGGAGGGATGACATCCGCGCGGTTGTGTGATATGGTGAGTGCCCGGCCCTCACTCGAAGGGCGGGGGCAATTCACAATACGGATAGGATTACCGGAGAAGGATGGCCAGGAAATTCACGCTCAAATCCCGCACGGCGGCTGGGGATATCGATTTCTCCGCCGATCTGAACGCCGAGCAATTGGCGGTGGCGACCGCGCCGGGCGGCCCTATGCTCGTCGTCGCCGGGGCCGGCAGCGGCAAGACCCGGGCGCTGACCTATCGGCTGGCCTGGCTGGTCCATCACGGCATCGATCCGACCCGGATTCTGCTGGTCACCTTCACCAACCGGGCGGCCCGCGAGATGCTCGGTCGCGTCGAGACGCTGGTCAAGCAGAAGACCCGCGAGGTATGGGGCGGCACGTTCCATCACATCGCCAATCGCATCCTGCGTATTCACGGCAAGTTGCTGGGGATATCGGCCGACTTCACCATTCTGGATCGTGAGGACGCCCGCGATCTGCTGGCTTCCTGCGTGGACGAATCGGGTGTTGACATCAAACAGCGACGATTTCCGCAGAAGGCCGTGCTGGCGGCGATCTCCAGCTTCCTGCAGAACACGCTGGAGCCACTGGACGCCGTCCTTTCGCGACGCTATCCGATGTTCGTTGAGGAGATTTCCGGCATCGAGAAGGTCCTGACGCTGTATACCGAGAAGAAGCGACTGCGCCAGATGCTGGACTTCGACGATTTGCTCAGCGCCTGGCTGCGTCTGATGGCAGAGCATCAGGATGTTCGCGAGATGCTCGCCGACCAGTTCCAGTACATCCTCGTTGACGAGTATCAGGACACCAACGCGATCCAGGGCGCGATCATCGATCTGCTGGCCGCCAAGCATCAAAACCTGACGGTGGTGGGCGACGATTCGCAGTCGATCTATAGCTTCCGCGGGGCCAATTTCGAGAACATCATCACATTCAAGGAGCGCTATCCGAAAGCCCGGGAGTTCAAGCTCGAAACGAACTACCGGTCGGTCCCGGAGATCCTGACACTGGCCAACGTCAGCATCGCCAAGAACGTGCGGCGACTCGAGAAGAACCTCAAACCGATCCGGTCGTCAGGGCTCAAGCCGGCGATTGTGCCGTGCCAGGACCACTACACGCAGTCGCGCTTCATCGCCGAGTATGTACTTCACCTTCTGGACGAGGAGCGCAACCTCAACGACATCGCGGTGTTGTACCGCAGCCATTGGCATTCGCTGGAGATCCAACTCGAGTTCCAGCGCCGCAACATTCCCTTCCACATCCGCGGGGGGCTGCGCTTTTTCGAGCAGGCGCACATGAAGGACATCCTGTGCTATTTGCGGATCATGCAGAATCCGACCGACGAACTGGCCTGGCTGCGATTGCTCAAGATGTTGCCCCGCGTGGGCAGCGCCCTGTCGCGTCGTGTCTGGCGCCATATCAGCGATACGTCCGATCCGTTCAAGGAGGTCTTCACGGTTGAGACCGCCAGCCTGTTGCCAAGCAGCGCCAGACCCTTCTATGAGGAGTTCACGGGCCTGGTCAAGGACGCCAGCGAGATCGATTCGCCTGCGGAGGTGATCGATCTGGTCCTGAAGCGGTCTTACGCCGACTATCTGACTTCGCATTACGACGGCGCCTCGTTGCGGCGAGAAGATATCCAGGGGCTGGCGAACTTCGCTTCTCAGTACCAGAGTGTCGAGGCCTTCCTGGCCGATGTGGCGCTGGCGGGCGAATTCTCCGGTGAGAACGTCGTCGACGGGCCCGACGAGCAGGAGTTCGTCATCCTCAGTACGGTCCACCAGGCCAAGGGGCTGGAATGGCCCATCGTCTTCATCCCCTGGCTCTCCGACGGGCGCTTCCCCTCGGACATGGCGATGAAGCACAAGGAGGAACTGGAAGAGGAGCGGCGTGTCTTCCACGTAGCGGTTACGCGGGCCCGAGACGAACTGTACCTGGTGGTCCCGGAAGTGTACCGCAATCGGGGCGGCAATCTGATCATGATGAAGCCCAGTCGCTTCCTCAGTGAATTGGCGGGCGAGTTGACCGAGCAGATGGAGTTGGAGGAGGGCTTGCCTCACCTGATCGGCGGCGCCGAGAAGAACCTCCTGCCGCCGGCGGAATAGACGTCTGGTCGTGTGCGGTAGAATGCGCTTGACAACCACTCTTTGACGATGAGAATCGAGTCCCCGGCATGGCCGGCGTGAATCAACGACGCGAATGAGAATGCAGTAAAGGAGCGCCGATGACGGCAAAGATCATTG
>JANQFY010000297.1 GCA_028277585.1 Sedimentisphaerales bacterium | reverse complement strand
ACCGAAGGGCTGACCGATCCGGACTCGATTCCCGAGCCGCCCGACGATCCGATCACACAGCGCGGCGATATCTGGATTCTTGGCAACCACCGGCTCATGTGCGGCGACAGCGGTTCACACGAGGACCTGGACCGGCTCATGGACGGCGAACGCATCGACCTTCTGGCATGCGACCCGCCGTACAATGTCAAGGTCGAACCGCGCAGCAGCACGGCCATCGCTGCCGGCCTGTCGAGCTTCCAGAACAAGAAGGCGCAGCTTCACCACCAGGGCTTCGACCAGGCACGCGGCGTCACCGACCCGAAGAAGGCCCGCAAGAAGATGCGAGCCAAGGATCGGCCGTTGGAGAACGACTTCGTCAGCGACGAGACGTTCGACCAGATGCTGCTGGACTGGTTCTCCAATGCGTCGCGCGTGCTCAAGCCGGGCGGCTCGTTCTACATCTGGGGAGGGTATGCCAACCTCGGCAACTACCCCGCGCCGCTCAAGGCCGCAGGGCTGTACTTCAGCCAGGGCATCGTCTGGGACAAGCAGCACCCGGTTCTGACACGCAAAGACTTCATGGGCGCGTTCGAGATCTGCTTCTACGGCTGGAAGGAAGGCGCGGGCCACAAGTTCTATGGCCCCAACAACGCCACTGACCTGTGGCACGTCAAGAAGGTTAGCCCGCAGGCCATGGTCCATCTGACCGAAAAGCCCGTCGAACTGGCCGTCCGGTCGATCCAGTATTCGTCGAAGCCCGGCGAGAACGTCCTGGACCTGTTCGGCGGCAGCGGCTCGACGTTGATCGCCTGCGAGCAGACCGGGCGTAACGCGTATCTGATGGAGATTGATGAGGCCTACTGCGACGTGATCGTGAAACGCTGGGAGGAGTTCACCGGCAACGCCGCTCAGCGGGTCGAAGCCGCCGAACCGGGGAGCGATTATTAAGCATGCGAACGGAAGAACTCGGCAATCTCGCTCTTTCCGACTTGGCCGGTGGCGACCGAGAGGGTCAGCGCGACCAGGCCATCCTCGTCGTTGTCGATCTGTACATCGTTGATCGCCAGGAACACGATGGCCGAGGCCGCCCCGGTCCGCTTGTTGCCGTCCAGGAACGGATGGTTCTGAACGAGGTGGTACAGGTACGCCGCCGCCATTTCGTAGATGTCGGTGTGGAGGGATTCGCCGTCGTAGGACGCCTGCGGCATGGCGATGGCGGAGTGGAGCAGTCCGATATCCCGCGTGCCGTCGATGCCGCCGTAATGCTCGAACAGGCTGCGATGCAGGCGCATGATGTGATCGAGATCGAGGAAGCGGGGCGTGGCCATGCTCTACTCCGCCAGCTTCTTCATGGCCCGCCCGAAACGCTTGTGAACCATCGCCACCGCGTCATCGAACTTCTTTTCCTCCTGGGCATCTCGAACGGGCGTCAGTACGAGCGACCGGCCGTCGGAGATAATCTCGAACGGCGTTTCGGGTGTGGCCCCCAGCAAGTCGAGGATCGGCTTGTCAATGACCATCGCGTAGCTGTTGCCGTGCTTTGTCAGGTTCTTGACCATGATGGGAGTCTCCAAAAGCCATATACACAGTATATCCATCGTCATTACTTTGGTCAACCTGAAGGTTCACCGAAGAAAACCCCAGCGACGACCGCTGGGGTCAGGAATCGGGCTTGGCGAGGCTCACATCTTGCCGGCCAAGGCGAATTTGCCCCGATCGGCCTTGACGAACCGGCTGGCGTCACCCTTGGTCTTGATCTCGCGCAGTATCGATGCGTAGAGGGTATTCGATGGCGTCTTGCCCCCGCCGGGCGTCCACAGGCCACGGGCGACGGCGAGGTCCACGATGTCCTTGCAGCGCATCGGGTCGCCGGTGCCCAGGCTCAGCAGGTGCGCCGCCGCGTCCAGCAGGCTCATCGGCTTGGCGTCCTCGGTCTTACGCTGGCCACGCTTCGCGCCACGTTCGCCCGTGTTGCGCGCGGGCTCGGCGGTGGCATCCCGGGTCGCCTCCTTGGACTTCGTCGCGATGTCGACCCCGTCATCGAGTCGCTTTCGCAAGCGCTGCGGGCTCTTGATGCGGATGGTCTTGCCGGTTTTCACGCTGGTACCTTCCCAGCCACCGTTGTCATGTTCGCGGGTGATCTTCACCGGGACGAGGTTGCCCGCGACCTTCACGAGGTACGTTCCACCGACTTGCACATCTGTCTTCTTCATCGTCATGTTCCTTTCCGCCTGGGCCACAGGGTTGGCGACCAGGCTGCTGTGGTTTCAGGATTCCAGGTTCTCCGCGATGTGGTGAAGCAACGACGCCAGGCCGGTGCTGCTCGCTTCGCCGCCACTGGTGATGCACTCGCAGACCTCGTCCACGAACGGACAGTCATTGGGATCGAACGACGCTCGGATGCCCCGTTCGTCGATGAACACCGACAGCCGTTTCAGCTCGCTGCGGATGGCCTCGACGTCGAAGGGATTGATTGTATTGCTGTCGTCTTCAGTCACGGTTGTGCTCCTCCGGCCAGGAACCTACGTATGCAGTTCATCGAGGCCGCGTTGGATTTCGCTCCGTGCGACGCCGGAGAAGAACGCCAGCGTCTCGATCAGGTTCTCGCGGACGTGTTCCAGCGAACCGACCGAGGCCCAGGTGACCTCGTCGCCGTCGGCGTACTTCTCCAGCTCGCTCTCGATCCAGTCGGCGAGGCTGGCGATGTCGGCCTGGGTTCGCCGGAAGGCGTCCATCATGTGTTGGGTGTTCGGTGTCGTTGCCATGGCGGCATCTCCTTGCGGTCAGCAGTTGCTCAGCTTGAGCAAATCGAGGTAGTAGTCGTTGATCTCGGAATTCGAGCCGGTGTAACCGTCGAGCTGGTGCTGGAGGCACTCGGCCATCGACCAGAGGTCCTCTTCACTGTCGGCGTCGACATGGTGCTCCCGGCCGTCGGGCGTATCCGGGGCGAAGATCGTCACCAGGACGATGTCCGGTTCGCTGTGCATGCCGTCGCGCCGCTGGGCGGTGGCGTACCAGTGGCCCGACTGGCCTTTGATCTCGTGGCGTCCTTCGAAATCGATTCGCGTGATTCGCATGGCGGGGGTCCTTTCTGCTCAGGCGTTTTCGGGGCCGTTGAGATGCTGCTGGGCGGGCTTGCCACCGGCGGCGTCGCGGTCCCAGATGGCCCGGATTTCCTCGCTGCTGTAGCCCTTGTCGCGGAGGTAGATGTAGTCGCGCATGTTCCAGTTCGGGTGGCTTCGCAGGTTGTTCTTGGGGTCGATTCTGTCGGGGTCGTACATTTCTATCTCCTTGTCTACAAGTCGCTTACGTTCTTCATTCGACAGTGGCATGTTACCTCGACCCCGCCCGTCATCAAGGCTATTAACCAACTGTGTAGAAAGAACTTACAGATTTACGCAAGGTTTCACGGGGGCTAGAGATATGACTGCCGAATCCCTGAAAATCACGGCCCTGACGCCCGATCAGGCGGCCAAAATCCTCGCCTCAGCGTGCCGCCGGCGCGTGACCGCCGAGCAGGTCCGCCAGGTTGCGGAGGAGGCCGAGATCATTCGTGCAGACGGGACGTTCAGCCTGATCGAGTACGTGGCCTACCTGGCCGGGGAGATGACCAGTGGCCGCAGCGATTAACCCACGCAAACTTCGCCCGGCCGATCTGCTGCGGCTGGTCAACTCGGCCGGGCGTGGTGGCGTATTGACCGAGTTCCAGCTACGCCGCCACCGCAACCAGGCGGGCTACACTATCGGCGACGCGCGGACGGTGGACCTGTTCCGCTACGCCGCATGGTTGACGTTGGAACACTTCAAGCCGAAGTCTGAGCCGCTGACCTACGAAGAGCAGAAGGCACGCCAGGCGGAACGCAATGCCGAAGCCGTCCGGGCCGCCCAGGACATCGGTGAGATTCCAGCTGTCACTGATCCGGAGCGAAAGGCCGAGGCGGAGGGCTCGTTCAGAAGATTCTGCGAGAGGTACTTCGCCGAGGTCTTCTATCTGCCATGGTCCGACGATCACCTGCGAGTGATTGACAAGATAGAAAAGGCCGTCCGCACCGGCGGCCTGTTCGCCATGGCCATGCCGCGCGGCAGCGGCAAGACCGTATTGTGCCAGACGGCCGTGTTGTGGTCGGCGCTGATCGGTGCGACGCCCTTCGTCTGCCTGATCGCCGCCAGCGCTGAACGCGCACGCGACCTGCTGGAGAACATCAAGATATGGCTGGAGACCAACCCGCTCCTGCAGGCCGATTTCCCCGAGGTGACGTACCCGATCCAGTGCCTCGAACGGATCACCAACCGGCAGAAGGGACAGAAGTACAAGGGTGAGCCGACACGGATCGACTGGGCGTCGGATCGGATCGTGCTGCCGACCATCGCGGGATCAAAAGCATCGGGCGTGGTCATCTCATCCAGCGGCATGAAGGGCAGCGACATTCGCGGGCAGAACTACGCCCGTGCCGATGGGCAGGTCGTGCGTCCGCAACTCGTGATGGTGGACGACCCGCAGACGACCGAGTCGGCCTGGTCGCCATCGCAGTCGCAGCGACGCGAGGCGATCCTCGCCGGTGATGTGCTGGGCATGGCCGGGCCTGGCAAGAAGATCGCGGGGCTGATGGCCTGTACCGTGATCCGCCCGGCGGATATGGCGGGCAACATCCTCGGCCGGGAGGAGCTCCCCGCG
>JANQFY010000082.1 GCA_028277585.1 Sedimentisphaerales bacterium | reverse complement strand
TGCCTTCTGCGCCAGTGTCATCGTCCTGCGCTTGATCGCGCTGACTCCGGCGCTCGTCGCGATCCAGGCGGTGCCCTTGACATCGAACGCAATGTCGCGCACGTCGTCACTGACCAGCCAGCGTCGGCTGTGACGCAGCGACCAGTCGTCTCCATCGTACCGCGCAACACCTGAATCCGTCCCTACCCACATGACGTCGTCAGGTCCGAGCGCAACGCACTGAACCGCGATACTGGGCAGACCCTCGCCCGGCGTGAAACTGGCTACGCGGGTCTCATCGTCGTAGACAGTGACACCGCCGAAGGAACCGATCCAGAGTCTGCCATCGGCATCGAAAGCCAAGTCGTGGATGTCGGGGCTGACCAGCTCCGACTCGTCCTGATGTGGACCGTCTTCCACACGTGTGCGGTAGGAGTATAGCCCCATCCCTGTTCCGATCCAGAAGTTATCGTTTCCGACAGGCAATACGGCACGGAACTGTCTTGAAAAGGGAGGCCTCAAGAAGTAACAGCGACCGTCGTGAACCCGGCAGATCCTGCCGCCACCGAGTGCCCACACCCCCTCCTCACCAGCGCCCAAAGCAGCGATGGGATGTGTAATCTCCGGCAGTCGTTCCAGTCCGGCAGAGGTGAAGCGGTACAAACCGTTCCAGGCGCCAACCCAGACCGTCCCGGCCTGATCCACAGTAATATCGTATGTGGGCCCCGCTTGATCCTTCTCCAGAGGTCCAATCCACTTCTCGTGCGGCTTGTCCATCCGGTACACCCCCGCCCCGGTGGCAGCCCAGACGGCGCCCGTCTTGTCGACCGCGATTGCGCGGACATCGTTGCTACCCGGCCCTTGATCGACAGGATGCGCCTCGTGGTACTCCTGGATGAAGGGCGTATCCACGACGCCGCCCTGAGGGCTGAGGCATGCCAGTACGCTCAGGATCGAAATCAACAGCATAACGCTTTCTCCTAATAGACGTCCGCAAGCCGGGCCATCATAGCAGATAGAGGAGCAACGCGAAAGCCCGACGACGCAGTGCAGACGATCCTAGGCGATGGGGATAGACTCTGGTAAGATGGCGACCGGTTGATACCCATCAAGGCCTGAATAGAGGTAGAAGGACACCATGGAACCAGCGAAACTTCAAGAGTTTGAACAACAGTTGCGCAGCAGCGTCAAGGGAGATGTCTCCTTCGACGACGTTACGCGGGGTATCTACGCCACCGACGCCAGCATCTATCAGATCACGCCCGTGGCGGTCGTCTTGCCCCGCGACAAGGACGACGTCCAGGCGGCGGTCCAGGCGGCGGCAGATCACGAAGTCAACGTCGTTCCACGGGGCAGTGGCACCAGCCTGGGGGGACAAGCCGTCGGCGACGCGATCGTCATCGATTTCACCAAGTACATGAATCAGATCCTCGAACTGAATGTTCAGGAGCGTTGGGTGCGCGTCCAGCCGGGCGTGGTCCTCGACGAACTCAACGCCCAACTCGCCTCCCACGGGTTGCTGTTCGCGCCCGACCCGGCCACGAGCAATCGCGCCACGATCGGTGGCATGATGGGCAACAATGCGTCGGGCTCCAAGAGCATCATCTATGGGAAGACCTGCGACCACGTCCTGGCCGGCAAGGTGCTGCTCTCCGATGGGACCGTCCTGGAGCTAGGCGAACTGTCGCGAGCGCAGTACGATCAACGCGCCGAGGGCAACACCCGCGAGGGAGAGATACTCCGGGAGTTCAAGCGAATCATCGAAACCAACGCGAGCGAGATCACCGAGCGGTTCCCCAAGGTGATGCGCCGTGTGAGCGGCTACAATCTGGACGCTTTCGTCGGCGCCGATGCGTGGAATCTGCTCAAACTGATCGTGGGCAGCGAAGGCACCCTGGGCACGATTCTCGAAGTCACACTCAACCTGGAGCCTTTGCCAGAACACCGAGCGCTATGCACCGTTCACTTCACCGAGGTACTCGAAGCAACACAAGCCCTCGAAGCGATTCTGGCGCACAAGCCTTCGGCGGTGGAAATCGTCGACGCCGACGTAATCGTCCGAGCCCGCGAGAACCTCACTCTCGCGCCGCTGTGCGGCTTCATCCAGGGCGACCCCGAGGCGATCCTGGTCGTGGAGTTCTTCGGTGACAGCCGGACCGAGGCGGAGCAGAAGTGCCGGACTCTCGCTGAGGACTTGCAGAAACAGAAGCGCGGCTACGCCTGGCCCGTGATCGCTGAACCGGCTGAACAAGCGAAGGTTTGGGCGGTGCGCAAGAACGGTCTGGGCCTCGTACTGGGCGTTAAAGGCGATCGCAAGCCGCTGGCCTTCATCGAGGATGCCTGCGTCCCGATCGCCGTGTTGCCCGACTACGTAGACCAGATCCTGAGGTTCTGCCAACAGCGCGACATCCCGGTAGCGATGTACGGGCACGCGAGCGTGGGGACGATCCACATCCGACCGATCCTGAACCTGAAAGACCACGCCGACATCGAGAACATGAAAGCGATCGCCGACTTCGCGTTCGGGCTGATCACGAAATACGGCGGTTCGTGGAGCGGCGAGCACGGTGACGGACGCAACCGCAGTCCCTTCCTCGAGCGTTTCTTCGGTTCTCAGTTGTATAGCGCCTTTAAGGAGGTCAAGCACCTCTTCGATCCGGCCGGACTGATGAACCCGGGTGTCATCATTGAGCCCGACCCCATGGATCGGAACCTGCGCTATGGGACGAAGTATCAGAGCCCAGCAACCCCGACCGAATACCACTACCGCCAGGACGGCAGCTTCGCCGGCGCGGTGGAAATGTGTAATGGCGTCGGTGCCTGTCGCCAGAAGCTAGAAGGGACCATGTGCCCGAGCTACCGAGCGACCCACGACGAGGAGCACTCCACGCGCGGTCGCGCCAACGCCCTGCGTCTGGCGATGACCGGACAGCTCGGCCCGGACGGGATGACCAGCAAGCGATTGTTCGAGGTGATGGACCTGTGCCTCTCGTGCAAGAGCTGCAAATCCGAGTGCGCCAGCAATGTCGACATGGCGCGGCTCAAGAGCGAGTTTCTCCAGCAATACCATGACGCGCATGGAGGCGGCCTGCGCGAGATGATGGTCGCGCATTCGCCGACCATGGCGCGACTCATCGCTGGGCGCAAGGCGCTGCTGGTCAACCTCGTGCAGAAGACCTGGCCCTTCCGCAAGGCGATCGAGATCCTCACCGGCTTCGACATCCGGCGCCCCTTGCCCGAGTACGCGACCTTGCCCTTCCCCAAGTGGTTCGCGCGACGTACCAGGCCTAACGGGGCATCCAGGAAACGCATCGTGCTCTTCGACGATACGTACATGAACTATCACCAGACTGACGTGGGAATCTCGGCGACGGAATTGCTCGAGTCTTGTGGCTACGAAGTCACCCTCGCGCAAGCCGGCTGTTGTCAGAGGCCCCGCATCTCGCACGGCCATCTGCGCGAGGCGAAGGCCCGAGGCGAGAAGACCCTGCGCAACCTCGATGTGTACATCCAGCAAGGCCTGACCATCGTCGTGTGCGAACCGGCCTGCTGCTCGGCGCTGACCGACGATTTGCCCGATCTGATCGAGGACGTAGCGCTGGGCAAGCGCATCCGAGAGAACGTCATGATGATCGATGAGTTCCTCGCTCGCGAAGTGTACAGCGGCGCTCTGACCTGTGGGTTTACGTCACCGTATGAGCGCATTCTCATTCACGGCCACTGTCACCAGAAGTCGCTCTACGGCACCACGGCGATGAAGCACCTGCTCGACCGCGTGCCCGGGATTTCCGTTTCCGAAATCGACTCGGGCTGTTGCGGCATGGCCGGCTCGTTTGGGCACGAGAAGGAACACTACGAGCTTTCGCTGCAGATCGGGGAGGACCGCCTCTTCCCGGCCATTCGCGCCCGCGCGGAGGGAACCGCCGTCGTCGCGTGCGGGTTCAGTTGCCGTCAGCAGATCACCGACGGCACCGACGCGACGCCGCTGCACTGGGTCCAAACCCTGCGCGGCACAGACGGCGACGCTTGATCACTTCCGTCGCATGGCCCTGAGCGTCACCGGTCCCAGTAAGCCGGAAGGCTGCAAGGGCCACTGGGCCGCGTCGAAGCGCTTGTACGCCGGCGTCACGATGTTGATGTCGTGCATGATCTTCCAGTTCACCTTCCGCATGTCCAGGTCGCGAACGCGGTTGGCCGCCAAATTCGTCACCTCGATCTCGAGCTTATTGGCGCCTTGCTTGAGATACGGTCCAACGGGAATGCGCAGCGGCAAGGCATAGAGGGTCGCCACGTCGGCGCCGTTGATCTTCACCCGCGCCGATTCGCGTACATCGCCCAGATCGAGTACATAATCGTCAGCGTCTGCAACACTAGAGAACGGGAACGTTAACGTGTAGCGCGCCGTCCCGGCGAATACCTCCGCCCTCTCGTCCGGCGCCTCGGTCCACGATGCCAGCGAGATCGTATGGAAGCGGCGTGGCAACTCGGGACCTCCTTCGATGAACTCCACATCCCATTTGCCCTCCAGGGTCAGGACATCCCCCGTCGCAACCATCGGTACGTACGGCGGCGCCTCGAGGTCTGATGTCCTCGCCTGGATGAAGACGGTTTGCCCGGGAGCGATATCGAGATAGAGCTGTCGCTTGCCGTCCTCTTGCCTCGTCGGAAGCAAAGCGGAACCGCCGGTTATGGGGTCGTGTAGAACTGCGGAGACAAACGGAACAGCCAGCTCCAACCATTCGTTGACGGCGCGGTCGGTATGGTTCGCGATGAAGTACCAATGGGAGCCACGCACCTTGCGGCGAATGTAGCGAAGCCCGTGATCGGTCAGCGTCTCGCGCGAAACGCCCACCTCCCGCAGACCCGCCAGAGCATCGTTGGCAATCACGGCTTTGCCCAGCCGCTTTCTGGCTCGCTGGAATGCCGCACGCCTCTTTGCCAAGCTGCCATAACCAGGGACATCAGCAGGCAAGTCGCGTTCGAAGACGATCTTCGCCCCCTGCTTAGCCAGATCGGCCAGGCGACCGGCCGTCGCTGCGGGCATGAACTGACATGCGGGGACCACGATAGCCCGGTAGGTCCCACCCGGTGCGACCAGGGCGCCGTTCTTGTATTGGATGCCACCCAACATGCGGTCGGAAATGAAGTCGAAGGCGTAGCCCTTCTTATCGAGCAGATTCGCCACCTCTCCGATCCGTTGCGTGTCGATCCAACCCTTGCTGTGTACCGTGAGCTTCTTCAGCAGGCCTGCGGGGTCCATCCAGAGGTCGTGGATGGGCCAGTAGAGCAGGATGTCATTGGCAGGCTCGCCCGCCTGCAGGACGGACTGGCAGCGAGCGATGTACTCGTTGAGGAAAGGCATGTCGCGCCAGATCGAGTTGCGCCAGTCCGCCTTGGTTGAGGCGTAGAAGAACCAGCCGGGCCAGGGGGCGTCCTTGGCCGAATAGCACGACCCATGGTAGAAGACGTGGTTGATCCCGGCCAGGAAGAACAGGTCCATCTCCAGCTTGATTTGGCCCAGCGTGCCGTGCCAGTGCTCGCGCATCCAGGTGCAACTCTCCGACGAGACGAGTTGCTTACCCGGCTCGTGCGCCACGTGAGCGCCCGAAGAAGCCATCCGGCAGATCCGCGGGTCCGAATCGCCTTCGCGACAGAACTGCTCCTCGTGACGGAATCCGGGGATCGGAAACTCGGGCGAGCCGAACATCTCGGTCTCGGGGATATCGGCGGTTGCGTAGACGTCCAGCAGATTGGCAGGCGAACCGTGCGCTTGGTCGCGGGTCAGCATACCCCGAGACCGCGCCCACTCGGCCCACTTCTGGATGAACTCCTGATGCAACTCGGCCGCGGTCAGACGATAGTCGTACTTGATTCGGCGGGCCATCTCAATATCGTCACTCTTGCCGAACAGCGCATCGAGGTGGTCTCTGAGATCGTAGCCATGTCGCTTGGCGAATTCCTCGGGCAAATCGGCACACCAGTTGCCGCTGTACTCAAACGAATCATGGTACTGGGCGCGCGGCCTCAAGGGTAGGCCCGCCAGTGCTTCGTCAAACGGCTTGATGTAGGCCGATATGGCGCCAATGGAATAGGGATTAAGCATGTGCCCGGCCCCGCCCGGCGCGGCGCGTTTGACCATGCGCCGGCGGGTGAACTTCAGTTCGCCCGTTTGTTCATCCAGCCGGGCGACCGTGTCGCGATGGTCCTCCGCCAGGCCTGGCCCGCCGAAGCACCACCCCGTCCCCGTAGTCATGTCGACTTGCAAGCCCAGCGACTTGGCCTTCGTCAAGATGTATTGCAGCGACTCGATCCACTTCTCCGAGAGGTACGGGATGTAGCGTGACTCGTACCCCTTGGCGCCGTAGATCGGGACGATGTGGATGGTCCCAATCCCGCCGGCCTTGAGGTTCTCCAAGTTCCAGTCGATACTCTCTCTGTCCCAGGCGCTGCCCGGACACCACCAGTACGTCCCCGGTCGATGCTGCACCTCGATCGCAAAGGGCCACGACGTGGATTCGTCGCTCGCTCGAGTTGAAACAACACTGCAGCACAGCACCAGCACGCCCATCAGAATCGACTTGGTCATGACACGTTCTCCTCGCACGGTTCGGTCGGTTGTGATTGAACGGGTCCATTACACCAAGAGCCGGCCCGTTCTGCAATCCTCTGGGTGACCGGAAGAGGTCCTTGCTTGCTTTTGCCATCGCCCGCGATATGATGAGGGCCAGTGCCGCACGGAGCCCTCGGGGCCCACTGGACGGCGACGATCAAATACGGATTGACAGCAGGAGGCACATGTCATGAAGACCAGGTTAATCGCGGCGCTGCTGGCGATCGCGGCCGGGATGACCGTTGCGACGCCGCTGAGCGTACAGGTGCGAAAGGCCAAGGTGCGAGCGAAGCCTTCGCAGTTGGGCAAGGTAGTCGCCACCGTCCCATACGGCGCCGAGGTCCAGGCCGGGACCCTGCAGCGGGGCTGGCATCCCGTGACCACCAAGGATGGCAAGAAGGGCTGGCTGCACAAATCGGCGCTCTCGACCAAGCGAATCACCATGCGTTCCGGAACCACGGACGCGGCGACGGGCGTCTCCTCCGATGAGGTCGCCCTGGCCGGCAAGGGATTCAACGAACAGGTCGAGAACAAACTCAAGAGCGACGGGAAACTCGACTACACGTGGGTGGACCGCATGGCGGCGTTCGAGGTCGATGCGGACCAGATCAGAGCGTTCCGCACACAGGGGCATCTGCCGGGAGGTGACGAATGAACGGAAAACACACACCTCTCAAGACAGCCGCACAACGGAATAAGGCGTCGCGCCGTTGGCTGACGTGGCGCATTACGTTCCTGACCCTGAGTATGGCACTGCTCTGGGGGACCGTTGCGACCGTGCTGTTCTCCGGTTGCGGGGAGATCAGTGACGTGGGTACGCAACTGGCGCAGGAGGCCGGCCTGATTTCGGCCGAAGAAGCCGAATCCGTCAAGCGCGGCGCCGAGGCGCTGGAGAAGACCTGGCAAGATCTGACGCCGGAGCAGGAGTACTACATCGGACGCGCCGTCGCGGCCCAGGTCTTTCAGACCTACAAGCCTCTGGATCAGCCCGAGGCTAATGAATACCTGAACCTGCTCGGCCAGTCCCTGGCGATCTTCTCCGAGCGGCCCGAGACTTTCGGTGGTTACCATTTCCTGCTGCTCGACTCCGACGAGGTCAACGCCTTCGCGGCACCGGGGGGACTGATCCTGGTAACGCGCGGCATGCTGCGCTGTTGCGAGAACGAGGATGAACTGGCCGCCGTGCTGGCGCATGAAATCTGTCACGTGGAGAAGAAGCACGGTCTCAGCGCGATCAAGCAGGGCCGGCTGACGGAAGCCTTCACCATTATCGCCGCCGAATCCGCTAAGCAGTTGGGTGATGAGGAACTGGCGTCTCTGACTCGTGAATTCGAGGGGTCCGTCAGCGATGTTGTGATGACGCTGACCACGAGCGGCTACTCGCGAACCCAGGAACGTGAAGCCGACACCGCGGCGGTCGCGCTGCTGCGCCGCGCGGGCTACCCTGATGCCGCGATGGTCACCATGCTGCAGCGCATGGGCGAGCGACTCACCGACGCCGGCGGGCTTGGATTTGCCAAGACGCACCCCTCGGCCCAGAGTCGCGTCGAGACCATCGGAGCGATGGTTGATAAGACCGGACCGGCTCCCGACAGTGACAGGAAGAAGCGCTTCGCAACCGCGATGCAGCCGATCACATCCGATTAGCAAGCCCAAGGACGGGGACAGCATGCCCAAGCGCGGCGGCAAACTTCTGCGAGGTGCACTCATCGGCCTGATCGCCGGCGTCGCGGCGCTGGGGCTCTGGCAACTGGGCTGGCTCGAATCGTGGGAGGCGCCCACCTGGACGTGGCGCGCCCGATTCTTCGCGCAGCGGGAGACGCTCACCCCGGAAGTCAAGCTGATCCTTCTGGACCAATCCAGCCTGGACTGGGCCCAGAACGAGAATGGCTTCGGCTGGCCTTGGCCGCGTGAGTTGTACACCGCGATCTCGGCGTTCTGTGCCCGAGGCGGCGCCCGATCGCTGTCCCTGGACCTGCTCTTCACCGAGCCTTCGGTCTATGGCGTGGAGGACGACGAGGTGCTGGGCGAGGCCCTGAAAGCCGAGGGTCCTGTGATTCTGCCCGTGATACCGGGCGGGAGCCAGGAGACATGGCCCGAATCCCTGGCCCGTCCCGATCTGAAGATCGATCTACCCATGATGGTTCAGGCTGAACACTTGCTGTTCCCCGTACCGGAAATCGCCGCCGGGGGCGCGGCGCTGGGGCATGTCACAGGCGTGCCCGACGCCGATGGCGTCTTCCGCCGAATCGCGCCGTTCTGTCGGTTCGATGATACCGAGATCCCGGCACTTGGGCTGGCCGCCTGGTTGATACCACGCGCGGAATCGACGTCCCTCGAGATCTCGAACGAGCAACTGCAGATCGGGACAAAGATCGTCCCACTCGACGCGCGGGGTAACGCCATCCTGCGTTTCCGAGGGCGCGACGGCTTGCCCGAGGCGGTCTCGGCCGCCGCCGTCATCCAATCCGAACTCCGCCTGCGCGAGGACGAGACTCCGTCACTGTCACCTGGGATATTCAAAGACTGCTACGTCTTCGTAGGGTGCAGCGCGCCGTCGCTGCTCGATCTGCGACCGACGCCTGTCAATCCGAAATGCCCCGGCGTTGTAATGCACGCGACCTTCGTCGACAACTTGATCACCGATTCGTTCGTTGCTCAGGCGAGCCCGCCCATGGTTGTTCTGGGCGTGATGGTCACAGCCGTCGCGGCTGCCATCTCGCTGACCTTTGCAGGTAAGTGGCAACGAACAATTCCCCTCGCGCTCGTGTGGTTGGGGACGCCGGTCGCAGTGGGCTTCGCCGCCTACGACGCCGGACAGTGGTGGCCCATCACCGCCCAGGAAACGGCCGCGGCATTGGGCCTGGTCGGCGCGCTGGGGATGAACTACTGGGCCGAGGGACGCCAGAAGGCGTTCATCAAACAGGCGTTCCGTCACTACCTCAGCGGCGAGGTGATTGAGAAGATCCTGCGCGATCCCAAGCACCTGCAACTGGGCGGCGAGAAACGCGAGCTTTCCATCATGTTCACAGACCTGGCCGGCTTCTCGACGTTCTCGGAGCGATTGGGTCCGGTGGAGCTGACCGCCCTGCTGAACGATTACCTCAGCGAAATGACCGACATCATCCTGGCCGAGGGCGGCACGCTGGACAAATACGAGGGCGACGCGATCATGGCGTTCTGGAACGCCCCTCTGGAACAATCCGACCACGCCGTGCGGGCCTGCCGAGCGGCGTTGCGCTGCCAGCGGCGCTTGGCCGAACTGCGCGACGAATACGAAAAACGCACCGGCGCAGCGCTGCACATGCGCGTGGGCGTCAACACGGGACCGGTCGTCGTGGGCAACATGGGATCGCGGAAGCGCTTCAACTACACGATCCTGGGCGACGCGGCGAACCTCGCGTCGCGTTTGGAGGGCGCCAACAAGGCGTTCGGAACGGAGACCATGATCGCGCAGAGCACGTGGGAACTGGCGGCGTCGAAGTTCCGCGGGCGAACGCTGGCAGACCTGCGCGTCGTGGGTCGTAAGACACCTGTGACCGTGTACGAGTTGACCGGCGATATCGCAGAATCAGCGCCGGCTGAATGGCAGACATTCGACGCCGGATTGACCCATTTCCGAAAGGGCCGTTTTGCGGAGGCGAAGGCGCTTTTCGAGCAGCTTCCCGACGACCCGGCGGCGCAGCAGTACGCTCATCGCTGTGCTCAACTGAACGATGAGCCTCCGACCCCGTGGGACGGCGTGTGGGAACTGACAGAGAAATGAGCATGCGACTCTTCATTGGTGGGATGCGTGGCAGCCGGCCCTGCGTGGGCGCCGCGTTCGAGGAGTTCGGCGGCGATACCACTTCGCTGCTGGTCCTCGGATCGGGCGGCGAACGACTGGTGCTCGATGCCGGGACCGGCATGCACGCCGTCGCGGGACAACTCGCGGAGATGGGTCCCGGGGAAGTCACTATACTCTTCTCGCATTACCATCTCGATCACATGATCGGGCTGACGATGAACCCGCTGTTCTACCGGCCGGACTGGGCTTTCAGCTTCGTAGGCCCGGACCTGGCCGATGGCAGCGTTCGTGAGGCCGTGACGCGACTGCTGGAGTCACCCTATTGGCCTGTCTCCTGGGAACAGATGGCGGCGCAGTTCGAATTCACGGAACTCGCGCCAGGTGAGATCCAGCTCGGCGCTCTGCGCGTGCGCGCCTGCCCTGTCCCCCATCCCGGAGGGTGCCGCGCCTTCCGCGTCGACGATACGGCCGACGGGAGTTCGCTCGTATTCGCCACCGATATGGAATGGCAGAAACGAGCAGATGCGCACGAGAAAGGTTTCCTCGCGCTGTGTCGCGTACCACGTCCGGCCGACCTGTTGATCATCGACGCTCATTTCGGCCGAGCCGATGAAGACGCCTTCGCCGACTGGGGACACACGTGCTGGGAGGACGGGTTGGCGATCGCCGCCTCGACCGGCATCGAGCGCGTGCTCCTGGGACACCACGCCCCGGAAGCCGATGACGAGGTCTTGCGCGCGCGGGAACGGCAGATGAAGCAGCATATGCCGGGCGCCGCGCTGGCGCGGGCCGGGCAATGGTTGGAAATCAACAGTTAGGAAACGCGCCATCATGCTGGACGGACTTGAACCGATACTGCCTCACATTCAAAACATCGCCCTGGCGACCATGTTGCTGTTCACCGCGTATCTGTTGACGCTGCCCTTGCGTCGTCAGTACGGTTCCCCGGATGGCGTCGAAGCAAAGACCCGCTCCGGCCGGCAGTTCGTCGGGGCCCTCCTGAGCTACCTGGCGTTCTCGGCGCTCGTGCTGGTGCCCTCGGTACCGCTGATCTACTGGCTCCATCGGGGCGAGATCCCGCACCCCCTGGCCGAATATCACCAGGCGTGGCTCCTGTTCTGGGGGATCTACGCAATCATCAGGTTGATCGAGGGCCTGTTCGTCGAAACGTTCGTGCAGATGGGCAAGCGGTGTCCGTTCACGCGGCTCAGTCGCGGCCTGCTGCGTCTGGCCCTGATGTTGGGCGTCGCCTCTCTGCTGCTGAAGTACCAGCTCAGACACGACATCAGCGTCCTGCTGACCTCGACCGCGATCGTCACCGGTGTCGTTGGCTTCGCAATGCAGGGCGTACTGGGCAACCTGCTGGCCGGCATGTCCCTGCACGCCAGCCACTCCATGAAGGTCGGCGACTGGATCGAGGTGGACGGAGAGATCGGCAAGGTCATCCTGGTCAACTGGCGTGAGACGCGGCTGCGTACGGTGGGCGGTCACATGGTGATCGTCCCCAACGGCAAGCTCGCGGACGTGACAATCCGCAACTTCTCCTCGCCCACCCCCCTAAGACGGCATGAGATCCCCGTTGCCGCCAGTTACGGGGACGCGCCGGGAGATGTCATCGCCGCTCTCATCGAGGCGGCGCAGGGCATCCCGACGGTTGAGAAGCACCCGGCGCCGGACGCATACGTGACGGGCTTCAAGGACTTCTGCATTGAATACGTGCTGCGCTTCTGGTCGAGACGGTATGAGCAGTACCCGGTGACCGAAGGCGAGGTCATGCGGATGATCTGGTACAAGTTCCAGCGTCGGGGGATCGAGATTCCCTTCCCCATGAGCGGCCGGCTGATGGACAACTTCCTGGAGGCGGTCCACGCCCAACGATTCGAGAGGCCGCTGGCGGCCGAGATCGATCAGAATGTGGACGATCTGCTGCGCAGCGATTTCGGGCGCAAGCTCATGGCCGACGCCGAGGGCGTGTGCATGCTCAGCCGCGATGAGTTGAAGGCGGTCGCCCGACACGTGAAGCGCACGCGTTTTACTCACGGCGAAACTCTGATGCACCAGAATGATGACGGCGAGTCGTTCTACGTCCTGGTCCAAGGGCAAGTCCACGGTCGTATCGCCAATTCGGACAGTGAGCGCGATGTCGAGTTCGACCTGGGACCCGGCGCTCTGTTCGGCGAGATGAGCCTGTTGACCGGCCTGCCGCGCAGCGCGACCATGACGGCGGCCACGAACTGTGAGTTGCTCGAATTTGACCGTAAGACGTTCACCCACCTTCTGTCGCTGCGGGAAGAGATCCCGCACGCGCTCTCCGACCTGGCGGCTGCCCGGGCCGCGGAGAACGCCGCATCACTGGAGCAGCTCCGCGCCTCGGCGGTCGTGCCCCCCGAACTGGCGCGGGACGGGATTCTGCATCGCCTCAAACGCATGCTGGGCGACTGGCGCGGACGCTAGGTCTTCCTCACAGCTCAGGCAGAGGGAGATTGCGGAATTCATCTGTCACCGCCCAGAGGTTCGTCGGACTGAACGCCTCGCCGTACCTCAGGAAACGCGCGCTGCCATCGGCGAAGGCATAGTTCGATCCGCCGTTGCGTTCGCGGCCGCTGGAGCGGTGCTTGCCATGAGCGACCTCCGTGAGATGGTCACTGCCATACTGCGCGGGCCAGATATCCATGTACGCGTCATCGTCTGAATCGGCTCGCTTCTCGCCGATGGTAATCGTCTCGGCCGGCTTGGGGATGTCAGACAACCTGACGCCCTGAAACCCGCCCTGCTTGTAGGCGCCAAAGAACTCATCCCAGTCACCCCGGAAGGAATGCATCACGAAGTAATCGATGAATCCATTCAGCAAGTAGCTCTGATCGGTCTGCTTCCCATCTGTGGGACAGCGCAGCAACTTACGATTGGCGTAGTAGGGCTCGAGGCGGTCGACCCAGACGGCGCCGGCGTCATAGTCGCGCGGAGGGACACGACCGTCATGGCTGTCAGCATACATTTGCAGGGCAATGCGGAGCTGTCGAACGTTGCTCAGACACTTCGTCCTCCTGGCGTTCTCTCGGGCTTTGGACAGGGCCGGGACGGACAAACCGATCAGGAGCGAAATGATCGAGATCACCACCAGCAATTCGACCAAGGTGAAGCCGTGGCGCCAGAAGCGCCCATGAGAATCCGGCACATTCATTCCGTTTCCTTTGCGGAATCCTTACTGCCCTTCTTCTCGACCTTGGCCTTCCCGATCGCCTCCATCCAGGCGGCTTTGGCCTCCTCTTCGGTCAGTTTGCCGCTCGCTATCTGCCCTTTCAGTTCTTTGCCGAAGGCCTCGAGTTCAGGTGACAGTTCGTTGCCCTGCTCTTTCTTCCTCAAGCCGTATTTGACTTGCGCTTCCGCCAGTTTGACAATCGCCTCTTCTTTGGTCAGTTCGCCTCGGTCGACTTGCCCCCGGAGTTCCGCCCTGACGGCATTGATGTCCTGGACCTCTTTCGGCTCCTCTTTCTCGCTGCAGCCTGCGAGCGCAAACGCCAGTCCCAGGATGAGTGCCAGACCGAGCGCTTTGGTCCCATTGTTCATCCGCCAGTTCCTTGCCCGGAAATCACTAGTTGAGAGGCGTCAGTTTGATGTTCCGGAACATGATGGGGGAGCCTTCGCTCTGGAGACCGATGTAGCCGTCCGTCCGGGTTATGCCGGTCGCCTTGTTCTGGAGCTGGCCGTTGACCGTCAGCTCCATCGTGTCCCCTCGGCAAACGATCTCGTACGTGTTCCAGCCGCCGGGGGCTTTTTCGTTCGATTCGTTCTTACGCGGGGCGTAGCGGAAGAACTGCCCTTCCTTGCTCTTGTTCTCGTTGAAGTCGCACCCCATGCCAACGACATCGCCAGCCCGGTTGTGCATGAGTTGGGCTTCCATACAGAAGGGCCAGACCTTCTCGGCGCCGTCCATCCGCACCAGGACGCCGCTATTGGTGGGTTTCTCCGGCCAGCGCCATTCGAGCGTGAGTTTGAAGTCGCTGAATTGCTTCTTCGTACGCAGAAAGCCGTGAGGCTTTCCCGCACACCAGATCGCGCCGTCACGGACCTTCCACACACTCGCCGGATCGGCGTTGGCGTCCTTCAGATGGATGTGCCAACCTTCGAGGTCCCTGCCGCTGAAGAGCGTCACAGTGTTCGCCTCAGCCGCGGCGCCGGCCTCCTGCTCTTTGTAGTCGCCCTGAATCTGCACCACACCGATGGGTAGACACTCTCTCAGCGCCGATCGCAATTCATAGGGCAGCGCGCCTTCTTCAGTCCAGGTCGCGTAGGGATCGCCCACCCCTAAAGCCTTCGCCAGATCACTGCCCTCTTCGTAGCGGCCAAGCATCACCTCGCCGTAGAAGAACTTGTCGAGCAGGAGACGCCCATTCAGAATGCTCAGCATCGGACTATCACTGTACTCGTTGAACAGCAGCACGATGACGACATCCCTGGAATAGATCCCGCCGAAATCGAACTCCCTCTTCGCACTGCTGAAGAGGTGCTGAATCCTCGAGACCCCGTCCTCGTTGCTGGTCTGCCCCTGTACTTTTCCCTGGGCATCGACGGACATCTCGATTTCAAACTCGATGTCTTCGATTCCGCCCTGACTGATGAACGAGGCTTGCCCCTCCCCCGCCCACGTGAACGGCGGCTCCACATCCTGAGCCAGGCAAGGCGCTCCCATCATCACGGCTACCACAAACATCGCTACCAGTGTTCGGGTCGAGTGTCTCATTGTCAGCCTCCTAATGCTCAGGTGAATACTGAAACGAACCGTTCGAGTCTCCATTGTAGGCGTCTTCCGCTATCAAACCAGCCAGAACCGGACTTTTCAACACCTTATTCTGGTCTGGTCTCCATCCCGCGCACCCCTCTTTGCGAGCAACGAAATGCGAGCAACGCCTCGTCGGTCCGCACGTAGAGGCTGCTGCGATCCAGCGCCGGGGTGGCCGCGACGGACCGGTCGAGCTTCGCCTGATGCGCCACCTCGAATGCATCCCCGCATTTCACGACTGTGACCACGCCTTTGTTGGAGATGAAGTACGCGTGGTCGTTGGCCATCACCGGCGAAGCGCTGTATTGGCCCGAGGCGCCCAGACGCTCCCGATAGATGATCTCGCCCGTTTGGGCGTTCACGCAACTGAGGATGCCGCCCGATCGAACGAGGTAGAGTCGCCCCGCATGAAGGAGGGGCGATGGAATCTCGGGTATCCCCCGACGCAGGTTCCAGTCAACATGCGACCCAGTGATGTCGCCGCGTCCGCCGGGTCGGATCGCCGCCAGATTGGGCTGACCACGACCAACCTTCATGTCGGCGACGAACTCTTCCTTCGTCCAGAAGCCGTCCTTGTTTCGGTCGCGCCAGCCGAAGATGTCGTTCTGGCGCTTCCTGCGCGCCTGCGGGTCCGTCGGCAAGGGAAGCCCAAATCCAGGATGACTCGGAGGCAACTCGGGGCGGAAAGGCATGGTGAAGTACTTCGTGATTTCGTCCCGCCCGATCCGACCATCGCCGTCGCGATCGAAGTGAAGCATGGCGGCCCAGAACGGCTCCGGATCCAGCTTCGCATCGCCCCGCCCACCTTGCATCGAAACGGAAACGTAGAGCCGTCCATCGCCGGCGACCGGCACGGCGATCGGTTCACGGGCGAAACCACTTACGTGCCAGCGCTCCGCCCCCGTGGTCGGATCGTAACCGTAAACACGTCCGTTGCCAAGTACGACCAGGTCCGCGCCGTCTTCGTGTCGCCAGATCATTGGACTCGACCAGACACCGCGGTTGTAGGGCCGAGGCGTCTCCCAGATCGGTTCGCCCGTCATCTTGTTGAGCGCGATGACCTTGGACCGACTCAACTTGCTGTCCGACAGATTGGCGTCATCATCCAGGACCAGAATGAGCTGTTGTCCGTGCAGAATCGGTGACGTCGCCACGCCGTACATGCTCCTGGGAGTGGGGACCGGCTTGCTCCACTGCTCTTGCCCCGCATGGTCGTAGCACAGCAATCCGTACGAACCGAAATAGACGTAGAGACGACTCTCATCGACACAGGGAGTCGACGCCGCGACACTATTCGCGCGGTGGACCCGTTCCAGCGGAACCTTCGGGGCCAGTCGCTCCCAGAGAACATCGCCCGACTTGGCGTCCAGAGCCAGCGTGACTAGACGATCTTCCCGTACGCCCGTGAGGAAGATGCGATCCCCCCAAAGAACCGGTGAGGACTTGCCCGCCGGCAGCGGCGTCTCCCACGCCGGACGGTCGATGCCGATCTCCAACGGGGGGTTGAACCCGGCTGCGATGCCGGCGCCGTTAGGCCCGCGAAATTGGTCCCAGTGAACGGACTCGGCCCCGGCCGATACAGAACATACTGCCCAAAGGAGAAGAACAAGCGACTGAACCAATTCCATGAATTCCTCCATAGCGACCCAACACTCTTCTCACGAGGGTGTCACCGCGTAGAACGACACACTCCACTGACCACTCTAAGTGATAGCCGATCATCCCGCCCAGAACAAGAGCGAGGATGTCGGCCTGAGTGTACGGTGCAACGGAGGAAGCGATCACATAGTTGCAGACCAGGGTCAGATGGCTAGAGCCTATACCTTCTCAGGAACGACGTAGGGCTCACGATAGTCGCGGGGCAGCAGGCGATTGGCCCGTCCAGCCTCAGCCCTAGTGAATCGCTCCTTTTCGGAATCCACAGCGAGCCAGGGTCCCAGCACGGCACAAAGCCGACCCGACCGTAGAGGCGTCGACCTGAGGTTCTCGCGCAGCCGCTTTCGACTTCGGTGCAGAATGACACACACCAAGGTGGGCTTGATACCCATCCGTCGCGCAATCTCCTTGGCATTGTGGTGCTTCCAGTAGTGCAACGTGACCACCTGGCGCCAGGAAGTGGGAAGCGTGTCGACCGCTTCCTTGAGGGCGCGGGACAACTCGCTCTTCTGCGCCGAATCGGCCGGCCCCAGCGTTTCCATCGATGAGGAAAGATGGCTCAGCGCCGGATAGGTACGGCGGCGCGTGGCTTCTTTTCGGATCTGATCGACGATCTCGTGCCGGGCAATACTCCAGAGCCAGGCGCTCATCTGATTCTCGCCGCGGTAGTTGGGCAGATTCCGATAGGCGGCGAGAAACACGTCGTGCGTCATGTCTTCCACCCGATCCTCCGGCAAACGGAAGCGCCGACAACACCGGCGAATGACGGGCTCGTAGATCGCCATCAAATCGGCGACGGATTCTTCTGTTCGGATCGATACCATGATCTGTGTCCTTGTGAAACTGCGTTTGCGTCCACCACCGACCTCGACCGATCCGGTCGATCCGAATCGGTTCTCTGTCGAGACATGCCGGACCTCATGCAACTGCCGTGCCAGGCGCCTCAGGGAAATGACGATCCGTGCAGAAGGACGATCCCACGGAGCCATCGCTGGATCTTTCGGAAGCGGTGCGCCCTATTCCGGAACTCCGCGCCCGAAACCGCACGAGAATTCAGCGCCACCAAGCCGGGGTCGCCGAGCCACAGCGCAGGTCACGACTCCGCTACCTTTACACCCTGAACGTCCTTGGCTGTGACTTGATCGTGCAGAGCCTGGCCTTTGCGTCCCGGCGCCAGGAATTGGCGGCCAGATCTTCAGCGCAACTCTTGACACAGCAAGGGCTGTACTCCGCCGGAGGTCCTGTTACTCATTGCCCTGTTGGAGCAGCCACTCGTACAGCTCTTTGCTGCGATAGACCCGGCCGGAGATATTGTGCCCCGCTCCTGCGTACGCAGTGAAACGGATATTGCCTCCGCAGGCCTTGAGATCCTCGACCATCTTCCTGGTCCGGGCAAAGGGGACCACCCCGTCTTGATCGCCGTGAAACGCCCACACAGGGACGTTCTTGATGCGGTGTATTCGCTCCGGATGGTCGTACCCGCCGCAGACCGGCACAAGTGCCGCCACACGTTCGGGATAGTCGCACGCAAGACTCCAACTGCCTCGACCTCCCAGACTGACGCCCGTGACGTAGACGCGACGCGCGTCAACGGCATATCGCCGGACCACGTCGTCGATCAGGTCGGCCAGCAAGTCGCTGGGCCAGGCGTCGTACTCGTCCGGGCATTGGGGAGTGACCACCACGAAAGGAAAGTCCTTGCGAATCTCTTCAACAGGAGGCGGTACGGGCCGGCCGATCCTGGACAGATCGCGGCCCTGGGCGAACGAGCCGTGCAGGAACAGGATCATGGGCCATTTCCGCTCCGTCTGGCCATAACCCTCGGGCAGGTGGAGCCAGTAGAGACAAGTCTGCCCCTTTCTGACCGACCGATCCAGAAGTTGGGCGCTGGTCCCCGTCGACGGTTCGACAACTGCGGCACGCTCCTGCTCCTCGATCGGCGCGACATAGGACAGCCCCAGAACATCGCCCGTGCCGGCTCCGGTCATGTTCAGGATTGGTGCAATCTCCTCTGACACAGCGACGGGCGTCGGAGTTTCGTCACCTCGTTGCGGAGGCGAAGGACTGACGTTCTCACATTGGAACCGCTTGGCCCGACGAATCGTGATGCCGTCCGGGCTGAGCCCCTCTACGAGGGCCGTGTAGTGCCCCGCACCCTGAGGGCGCTCCACCTGTTTGCCGTGCGTGTCAAACCAACGCACCCGCAGAGGGAAGCGCCCAAGTAGTTTCTCTGCTTCGTAGGGGTTCTCCCATTGCACCTGAGGGAAAGACGCTCGATCCGCGGCAAACACATCTCCCGGCAAACCTGCCAGGCAGAGATCCAATCGCCGAATGTCTCCCAGGGCGCGAGCGAGTGGACGCTGACGCTCGAGGGCCAGGTACTCGCCGGTGAATACCTCGATGACGAAGGCCCAGTCCCCCCAGTTCTCGCAGACCTTGATCAGAATCGGATTGAGCCCCTTCTTGAGAGAGAACGTGAACGTGTCCTGTCGCGCCGTACACGAGCGCGCGACCTTGGCCTCGTGTACCAACTGACCATTGACCCAGACCTTGGCCTGATCGTTCGAACCGAAATAGGCGGTGACGGACTGCTCCTTGTCGGAGTGGATGTGGCAGAAGGCGTATGCCAGTTCGTAATCTGTCCTGCCGTAGACCGTATCGAAGTGAAAGACGCCGCTCGTGGCGCTCTGGGCCCGACGTGTCTTGGCGATCCCCTGCTGACCGAAAGAAACCTCGGTCTCCGGCGTCAGCCGCGCTCGACGCTCCCCTCCGAGACTCTCCAGGCAGTCCTTGTGGTAACCCCAGTCGAGAGTCTCGAGCTTACTCCGAGGATTGGGAAAGGCGCCCAGGATCAGCCAATCCCGAACGAAACCGTCACTGCTGAGCGTGTGTACCGGCCCATCGACTGGTTGTGCAGCAGCATCCGACACCGGCACCGCCACGAGCCCAAAAACCATCAGAAGGGTCGTCACGGAAGATAGCAAACGCACTCTCAGAGGTCGTGCCATTGTCATTCCTCTACCACAGCTGTGCCTGCGTGGTCGCAAGCAATGCCCCCACGATATAGATATTCACGAACCAACAGCTATCACTCTATATGGCTTGGCCGGCTATTCTGTTACACAAGAAATATTTCTCCACAGAACCAGATGCCTGTATCTGTGACACGGGAATACACGGCCCGACTGAACCGAAGTCCTGGGGCACGTTGGACCTTTCCACCAGAGATGCCCCCCCAAGCTACCAGAGCAACTGCCGTGCCAGAGGTGCAATGTGACGTCACATCCTCTGAGGACTCATGAGGGCCATTTTCGCGCGACAACTCCGCCCTCTGAAGTGGCGGCGCGCCTTGTTTCGGAATCTCGCGTCCGAAAGCATACACCGCCCGAATCCGCACCGACGCGCGCCGTTCGCGGCAGAACGTGTTCCCTCTATGATCCCGGAAGCGTCGATCCTGGCATCGTCGGAGGGCAATCGAGCTCGAATTGGTTTTCCGGATCGGTCTTCTGTTCCCCCGAGACCGCCCAATGGGTTTCGACGCGAATCTTGTTCTGTTCAGGATAGGATGTGATCAGGCGGAGCCCCCCATCTTCCGCATCTGATAGCCCTTCAGTTGTGACATCATGCGCTTGACGACTCCCGAAAGTATGTACCTGACGCGGCAATGGGTTGCACCGAAACTGACACATGAGGCAGACCGCGTAGTGAGACGTTTTCCCTATTTTTGTGGTGTGATTGCCAATTTAGGCCGCACCAATGGCTCCGGCGAAGGTACAACTAAGAAATATTGCCGCGCGACAGGAAGACGTGACGAGTCGCGGGAGCAGCACACGGGAAATACGAATGGCAACAATGCCCAAGGAGTGCCGATGAGGCTGTTCATTGCCAAAGACAAGACCCGTCAAGAGACACGAGTGCTCATATTGCCCCCCGGCGTCGGTAAACTGGTGAGCTTGGGAGCAACAGTAGAGATCGAAGCCGGCTTGGGCAAAGCGCTCGCCATCGACGATGCTCAATACGAGCAGGCCGGGGCGCGCATCTCCAGCGATGGCGCCGATGCCGAGTTGGTGCTGCAATTCACCGGCCCTGCCCCCGAGGACATCCGCCTCCTGGCTGATGGGGCCATCCATGTGAGCCATATGGATCCATTCACTGACCGCGACGTGGTCAAGGCCTTCGCAGCCGCAAAGGTCAGCAGCATCAGTCTCAAGATGCTCCCGCGCACCACCATCGCTCAGAAGATGGATGTGCTAAGCTCCCAAGCCAACCTGGCGGGATACGCCGCCGTCATTCAGGCGGCCGAACATCAGAGGAAGATCTTCCCCATGATGATGACACCTGCCGGAACCATCGCCCCGGCCCGTGTGTTCGTCATCGGGGCCGGCGTCGCCGGTCTGCAGGCGATCGCCACGGCGAAACGACTCGGGGCCCGCGTCGATGCGTTCGACGTCCGGCAGGAGGCCCAGGAGCAGATACTGTCCGTTGGGGCCCGACCGCTCAAGGTGGACCTGGAGGAGACCGGGCAAACCAAGGACGGCTACGCCAAGAAACTGACGGACGAACAACTCGAGAAACAGCGCCAAGCCATGGCGCAACAGTGCGCCAAGTCGGACGTGGTGATTACGACCGCTCGCGTGATGGGCCGTCAAGCCCCGCTGATCGTGACGAACGCCATGCTGGACGGCATGCAGCCCGGCAGTGTGGTGGTCGATCTTGCCGTGGAAGCCGGTGGCAATGTCGAAGCCTCTAAACTGGGCAAGGTCGTCGACCGCAAAGGCGTGAAGATCGTCGGACTCCCGGAACTGTCGCGTCAGGTTCCCTTGCCCGCCAGCGAGATGCTCACCAGCAATCTCTGCAATTTCATCGAGCACTTCTGGAACAAGGACGACAAGCGATTCGTGCTCAACCAGGAAGATGAGATCATGCGCGGCTGTCTGATCACCCATCAAGGCGATATCGTCAATGAGACCATCAAAGCCAAACTGGCTGAAGGAGCGTGACTGTGGAACTAGACGGCGCTACCCTGACACTGTTGTTCTTCGTGTTCATACTGGCGATGTTCCTGGGCGTGGAGTTGATCAAGAAGGTTCCCTCCCAGCTTCACACACCGCTGATGTCCGGCTCCAACGCCATCTCCGGAATCACCATCGTAGGCGCGCTGATCGCCTCGGGGCGTGCCGAGAGCAGCGGCGTCGTGACGGTGCTGGCCACGCTGGCGGTCGCGTTCGCGATGATCAACGTCGTGGGAGGCTATCTCGTCACCGACCGTATGCTGGAGATGTTCCGAAGCAAGAATAGAAACGGAGGCGAGCAATGAATCCGCAACTGACCCGGGGACTCTGCTATGTGGTCGCCTCGATCTTCTTCGTACTCGGGCTGAAGATGCTCAGCTCGCCGCGCACGGCGCGCCGCGGAAACGTCGTCTCCGCCATCGGAATGCTAATCGCTATCCTCACCACACTGACGGCGATAGCTGGCGTCAAATGGGGCTGGCTCATTGCCGGCGCCGCCCTGGGTTCGGTCATCGGCGCCCTGGCGGCCCGCCTGGTGAAGATGACCTCGATGCCCCAGATGGTAGGCCTGTTTAATGGATTCGGCGGTCTGGCCAGCCTGCTGGTGGGTTGGTCGGAGTACCACTGGAACTGGGCGGGTTCAGCGCAAGGCAGTCCCTTCATAACGGTGGCGATACTGCTGACCGTCCTGATCGGCGGAGTCACCTTCACGGGCAGTCTCATCGCTTATGGGAAGCTGTCCGGTGCGATCCAAGGCAAGCCCATCCTGTACAAGGGGCAGAACCTCGTTAACGCCGGCATCCTGCTCGCCATCGTGACGCTGGCGATCGTGTTCTATATCGCCGACGTGCGACGACTCCCGGCCGAACCAGGGGCGCTCGTCTACACGCTGCTGATGGGCGCCATCGTCCTGGCGTTCGCCCTCGGCGTGCTGTCGACGATTCCCATCGGCGGCGCCGACATGCCGGTCGTGATTTGCCTGTTGAACAGCTACTCGGGTCTGGCCGCCTGCGCCGCCGGCTTCGTCGTCAACAACAGCGTCTTGATCGTCTCCGGTTCGCTGGTCGGCGCCTCGGGCCTCATACTGACCAGCATCATGTGTCGGGCGATGAACCGCTCTCTGGCCAACGTCCTGTTCAGCGGATTCGGCGCAGCGGTCACCCAGGCGAGCCAATACCAAGGGCAAGCCAAGCCCGTCAATGTTGAGGACGCCTATCTGATTCTCGAGGCCGCCCAGAGCATCGTCTTCGTCCCCGGCTACGGAATGGCGGTCGCCCAGGCTCAGCACGCCGTGCGGGAACTGGGCAGTCTTCTGGAGGAGAACGGCGCCGAGGTCAGGTACTGCATTCATCCGGTCGCCGGCCGCATGCCGGGCCATATGAACGTGCTGCTGGCCGAGGCGAACGTTCCTTACGAACTGCTGGTCGAACCGCAAGATGTGAATCCGACGGCAGAGATGGTGGAAGTCGCTGTGGTCATCGGGGCCAACGATGTCGTCAACCCGGCCGCCAGAGAAGACGAGAACAGCCCACTCTGGGGCATGCCGATTATCGACGTCGATCGCGCCCGGACATGCATCGTGTTGAAGCGATCGTTGAATCCAGGATTTGCCGGCGTTGACAATCCGCTGTTCTTCAAGGACAACACCCGCATGCTGTTCGGAGATGCCAAGGCCTCCATCGGGGCTCTCGTATCCGAGTTCAAATCCTGACCGGCAACGCACACGCCCGGTGTTTCCGCGACAAGAGGGATTGTGCCTCTCTGAGGGGCACGCCTTAGCGAGACTTGGCAACGCGCTCAACCTGTTCGAGGTACTTCTGCACATCCTGGCGCGGCTTGAGATCCTGGGCCCGCCGCAGGAGGGGCAACGCCTCGGCGTATTTGCCCTGCTGGACGAGCAACTGAGCATGGCGGACCTTGGCGTCGGCTTCGTACTTCTCCAGGCTTTGAGCCCGCTCGAAGTAGAACGCCGCCTTCTCGAAATCGCCCGACCGTCGACATTGCTGGCCGAGCAGGATAAGCGCTTCGCCGTCCAGCGGATCGAGCGCCACGATCTCTTCGAGCACGGCGATCTCGTCTTCGCCCGAACCCTCCGCCACCGCGATGCGGGCGCGCAGCTTGAGCAGGTCCTTGCGCTGCTCCTTGGTCAAGTCCTCTCCCACGAGGGTTTCCAGCCGTTCAATGAGTCGCTGTGTCTCGTCGAACGCCGCCCGGGCAACGAGCACCTTGGCCGCCCGTGTAGCGCGATCGACCGAACGAGCCGGCTCTCTCTCCAGGGCGCGAATGTAAGAATTGACGGCGACCCCGAACAGTTCCTGGTTGACGTAGATGTCACCCAGCATGTTGAGGCTGTCGACTGTCGAGTGCCCCATGCGGTCCACCAGTTCGTAGTTGACGGCGGCCTTGAGCGGCTCGTTCAGACCGATGTACGCGTTGGCCTGCAGCATCCAAATCTCCGCACGATTCGGATCCTCGGCCAGAATCCCTTCGCAAAGCGCCACCGCATCGGCGTAGCGCTCTTGCTTGAACAGACTGCGTATCAGGCCCATCTTCCAGTCCGGTGTCTTTGGATCCAACAACAGCGCCATGCGATAGGCCGATTCGGCGGCAAGGTTGTCCTCGACCGACGAATAGGCAAAACCGAGCAGGCCGTACGTCAGGGCGTCGGCCCCACCGAGTTCTGTCACACGCGTCAGGGCGGGCAGCGCCTTGGAGAACTCGCCGTTTCGGATGTGGATCAGTCCCAGGTTCTTCCAGGCCCGTCGAAACTTGGGGAACTTCGCCACGGCGCGATCGTAAGCGGCCGCCGCCTGATCGAGTTGCTCCTGCTGGAAATAGATGTTCGCCAGCGTGAAGTCGAACACGGCGCTGGAAGCCTCTTTGGTGTTCTTCTGCAGCACGCGGGCGGCCTCGTCCATCTTGTCGGACGAAATGAGCTCGAGCACGTCCAGCATCTTCTCCCGCTCTGACTGGGTCACCGACGGTTCGATCTCGGTTTCGGCCAAGTAACTCTCGGCGAAGCGCTTCTGGAAGGATGGACTGTTCCAGATCTCCAGTTCGACGGGGCTCAGACGCGTGGCGCCATGCGCGGCCGGAACGAAAGTCATCGTGCCAAGCACGACGGCCAGAGAGAAGAGAACGCAGGCAAAGCCGCGCTGGTATATCAATCGTGTCCTCATCGTCTATCCTTCCGGAAAGGTAACCGGAGCCAACATGCGAAAGCGAACCGCCTTGCCGCCCCGCTTGCCGGGCTCAAACTTCCAACGCTTCACGGCCGAGACCGCCGGCCCATCAAACAGAGGATTCGTGGAACTGCGCACACGCGGCTCCATCACACGTCCGTTCTCGTCCACGATAAAGATGACGTTCACCTTGGCCGGCGTCCTGCGACGCAGCGCCCGGGTCAGTGTGGGCCCCGGCT
>JANQFY010000153.1 GCA_028277585.1 Sedimentisphaerales bacterium | reverse complement strand
GCCCGGGCGACGACCGCCAAGCGTTCGAGGAGATCCTCCGCAGAATCGAGCAGAAATTGACATGCCCATCGCCAAACAGGGCGCTGACCCCCTGGGGTCTTGATGTCCCCCGCCGGTGCGGGACCACCTCCCACTCCTGGAGATTGTCAACCACCAACACCTTGCGGGCCAGTTCGTCCAGCCGTTTCTTCCCGTGGGTCCAGTAGTTGTAGGAGGTCCGGACGTAGACATGGCCCGTCACACCGGGGATGGTGGGCAGCTGGGTTCCCCAGGGATAGCTTCCATCTCCTGTGTAGAACGAGTAGTAATAGGGGATGGGGTATTCGGCGATGCGGGGCTGGGCGGGACAATAGAAGACCTCGGGGTCCTTGATGTGTTTGGCTTCGTAGAGCGTCGCCAGATGCAATGGTCGGTACTTCTGACCGTCGAGGGCGTTGGGCGCGTAGCACAGGACACCCATCCAGGGCTCCACCTGAGCGGCCGGCATGATACTGCCCGACGGGTTCCTTAGCGGGATGGTCCGACCGTCATAATCCTGGGCGTACATGTGCAGGGCCACGCCGGTCTGGCGACAGTTGCTCGCACAGACCGTTCGCTGGGCCGCCTGGCGGGCTTTCTGAAGGGCGGGGAACAGGATCGCCATCAGCAGGGCCAACACGGCGATGACGACGAGAAGCTCGATTAGAGTGAACGCCTTCGATTTCATTGATTGACCTCGATTCTGGCGATTACTTGACGGGCTGCTTTCCATACTAGGCAAATGCCGTCCCGGTTCGCCGGTGATTCTGGATCGGGAACGGCCCGCGAGTATCCGGGCGGGCCATTGAGGGCGCGGGAATTCTGTAGACGTCTGGTGCCGGGAGCAGTACAAAAAAGCCATCGGGTTGTCGGAACTGTTTGATCTGTCGGATGTGATGGGCCCCGGGGGTGGTGGGCCTGGACCAGGCTGCAAAGAACAGAAAGGAGAGCACGATGGCAGGGAGCGTCTACAAAGTGATCGAGTTGGTCGGGACCAGCCCGGATTCCTGGGAGGCAGCCGCGAAGGCGGCGGTGGAGACGGCGGCAAAACATCTGCGGGACCTTCGGATTGCCGAGGTGGTCCAACTGGACATGCACCTGGAGGATGGGCAGGTCCAGGCCTACCGGGCGAAGGTGAAGGTCTCCTTCAAATACCACGGTGACGACTAGCCTGAAGGGATGTCACGCCGGGATGGTCGGCGTCGAGGGCCTTCAGGGTCGCGACATCCCGTTGCCCGAATCTCCCGGGGTGGTCGGTCCGGCTGTCGTAAAGGTCTGTTTTGTCAGTGTTTGCGCGATAGGTTCTGGTTCACGACGCGGTATTGTCCTGGGTCGCTTCGCTCACTTTGTCTGGGGCGCTCTCGGGGAGGGGAGCCAGACCCCGGCGCGACGATTGGGTTAATCCGGCGAAAAACAATGGAACACCTTGGCTCCGACTGGTATCATTAATACTTCAGGTGTGTGCGTCGATCGTGGGGGCTGCTTTAAGGAGAGTCATGATGAAGAAGAGAGGATTCACGCTCATCGAGCTTCTGGTCGTTATCGCCATCATCGCCATTCTGATGGGGATTCTCATGCCTGCCCTGAGCAGGGTCAGGAGACAGGCACGCATGATTCGGTGCCAGGCGAACCTGCGCCAGTATGCAATTGCGGGCCGCCTCTACACCAGTGACAACGATGCCACGTTTCCCCACTCCTTCACGTGGCTCTACAACCGGGGCGGGGTCAACCACAACTGGCACGATCCGAGCACCAATCTGGACGAGCACCCGGAACTGGCCGGGCCTATGTGGAAGTACCTAAAGGGCCTGGGCATCCATCTGTGCCCCGACTTCGACGTCGTAGCCCGGTCGTACGGTTGCCAGGGATCGTGGCCCCACGTCGGGAGATGCAACATCCCTCTTGATCCGCAGTACAGCTACACCATGAACTCCTATCTCAATGGTGATGCCTGGGGTTCGGTGCCGAGCCAATACCGCCTGAACATCAGCAAGTTCAAGAAGTTCACACAGGTGAAGAATCCGGCGCGGGTGTTCTACTTTGCCGAAGAGAACCCCTGGTCAATCCCCGGCCTCAATGTCGCCGGAATCAACGACAACAACACGCGTTCTCAGCCCAACGGCTCGGCCGATAGCTTCGGCACCTTCCACAAGGCCCCGCAGGGCGATCTCACCCTGGGAGTTGTCAACGCTTGCTTCGTGGATGGCCACGTCGAAACCGTCTCCGCTTACGGGGACGACGGACCCCCAGTCAGTATCTCCGACTTGGAAACCCCACACAATACGTTCGTCTTGAGCTGGCCCGGGGGTGGCGTCACCCCGAACTGGTAGGGGGCCAGGCGCTACTTTCCGTCATAGGATCTGATCGCTGGCGGTTCTGGTTCATCTGGAACCGCCAGTGTTATGCGCTCAAGTTCTATCTGACGCGGATCGAGCCGCTGCCGGTTCGGGTGGTCAGGCGGCCTGCGCCCTGGCCGAGCGTGCCGCTGATTCGCTTCTTGCTGATCTTGCCCTGGATGGTCAGGGGCAGGTCCGTGTGGGTCGAGCCGCTGCCCACCGATAGATCAACCTGCCCGGCGAAGCTCGGCGGAAGCGTGATATTGACACTGCCCGAGCCGGAACCC
>JANQFY010000081.1 GCA_028277585.1 Sedimentisphaerales bacterium | reverse complement strand
CTCATGCCGGCGGCGAAGTTGCAGCCCGTCTTGCCCAGCACAACGACGCAGCCACCGGTCATGTACTCGCAGCCGTGATCACCCACGCCTTCAACGACCGCGACCGCCCCACTGTTGCGAACCGCGAACCGTTCGCCCGCGACGCCGTTGATGAAGACCTCCCCTCGAGTCGCGCCGTAGAGCAGCGTATTGCCCACGATGATGTTCTCATGGGGCAGGAAACTCGCCTCGGCAGGCGTCTTGACCACCAGGCGTCCTCCGGAAAGGCCCTTGCCCAGGTAGTCATTGGATTCACCGACCAGGGTCAGGGTGACGCCCTGCGCCAGGAAGGCGCCGAGACTCTGGCCCGCCGATCCCTTCAGTGTCACCTTCAGGGTCTCGTCGGACAGCCCTTCGGGACCATGCTTGAGGACGATCTTGTTGCTCAGAATCGTCCCAACCGTCCGGTCCGTATTCTTGATCGGCAGCTCCAGCGTCACGGGCTTCTTGTTCTCGATGGCGTCCTGCGCCATCTCGATGATCTTCCAGTCCATATGGTCCGCAAGCTTGTCCGCCTGCTTCTCGCAGAGCCGCACAGGCCGTCCGTCCGAGGTATCCACCTGGTGGAAGATCGCCGAGAGATCCAGCCCCTTGGCCTTCCAGTGACGGATCGCCTCGTCGGTCTTGAGTAGATCGGACCGGCCGATCATTTCCTCGAACTTGCGGAAGCCGAGGGTCGCCATGAGCTGACGGATCTCCTCGGCGATGAACATCAGATAGCGTGTGATGTACGCGGGCTTGCCCGCGAAGCGTTTGCGCAACTCCGGGTCCTGGGTCGCGATCCCATAGATGCACGCGCCTTCATGGCACTTGCGAAGCAACGTGCAGCCCATCGTCACCAGCGCCCCGGTGCCGAAGCCGAACTGATCGGCGCCGAGCAGCGCCCCGATGACCACGTCGCGTCCGGTCCGCAGTTGGCCGTCCGTCTGGAGCCGCGTGCGACCCCGCAGGTTGTTCAGGACCAGCGTCTGTTGGGTCTCGGCCAATCCCAATTCCCATGGCGCCCCGGCGTGCATGATCGATGACAAGGGGCTCGCGCCGGTTCCCCCATCATGTCCACTAATCAGCACTTCGTCGGCATTACCCTTGACGACACCGGCCGCGATCGTGCCAACGCCAACTTCGGACACCAGCTTGACCGACACCTTGCTGCCCGGGCAACTGCACTTAAGATCGTAGATCAGTTGCGCCAGGTCCTCGATCGAATAGATGTCGTGGTGCGGCGGGGGCGAGATCAGCGTCACGCCCGGCGTCGAGAAACGCAGATTGGCGATCTCCTGGGTCACCTTGTGGCCAGGCAACTGCCCGCCTTCGCCTGGCTTGGCGCCCTGGGCGACCTTGATTTGCAGTTCTTTGGCATGGGCGAGGTAGTTGATGGTTACCCCGAACCGGCCACTCGCCACCTGCTTGATGGCGCTGTTTTTTGAATCGCCATTGGGCTCCAGGACGTAGCGGGCCGGGTCTTCGCCGCCTTCGCCCGTATTGCTCATCGCGCCGATGCGGTTCATCGCGACCGCCATGCATTCGTGGGCTTCTTTGCTGATCGAGCCGTGACTCATCGCGCCCGTACAGAACCGCTTGACGATCTCCGCGGCCGATTCGACCTCTTCGACCGGGATCGGATCGGCTTCCTTGAAGTCGAACAACCCGCGCAGCGTGCATAGTTGCTTGGCCTGCTGGTTGACCGCGCGGGAGAATTCCGCATAGGCAGCCGCATCATCGTTCCGTGTCGCTTCTTGTAGCTTCGCGACCGTCGTCGGATTCCACAGGTGACGCTCGCCCTGATAACGGAAGGCGTAATCCCCTCCCGCCTCGACCGCGGGGTAACTGAAATCGTCATTGCCGTATGCGTACTCGTGTCGCGTCAGCGTCTCCTGCGCCACCTCTTCCAGGCCGATCCCTCCGATACGCGAGGTCGTCCCGGTGAAGTACTCATCCACCAGCGTCTTGTCCAGGCCGATGGCCTCGAACAACTGGGCGTACATGTAGCTCCGCAACGTGGAGATACCCATCTTGCTCATCGTCTTGAGCATGCCCTTCTTGATCGCGGCGATCAGATGATCGGAGACTTCCACCGGCTCCATCGTCTTGTTCAGGTCACCGCTTTCATTCATCTCCTGGGCGATCTCGAACGCCAGATACGGGTTCACCGCGTTGGCGCCGTACCCGGCCAGAAGGCAGAAGTGCATGACCTCGCGCGGTTCGCCGCTCTCGACGATCAGACCCGCTTCGTTGCGTAGGCCCTTCCGCAAGAGATGATGGTGGACCGCCGAGACCGCCAGTAGCGACGGGACAGCCGCCTGGGTTTCCGAAATCCCGCGATCGCTGAGAATCACCAGCGATGCGCCGTCGACGACCGCCTTCTCCGCCGCCTCGATCAAAGCATCGATACCGCGCCGAAGTGATTCGCCCGGCTGATGGGAATCGGCGTCGAAGAGCATAGGAACCGTCGCCACTTGGAAGTCCGATCGTTGAACAGAGCGCAGGCGCGCCAGATCGGCGCTGGTCAGGATCGGGTGCGGCAGTTTGAGTTGCCGGCAGTGCCGCGGCGACTCGTCCAGCATGTTCGGCTTCTTGCCCGTAAACGACATCAGGCTCATCACGAGCCCTTCCCGCAACGGATCGATCGCGGGGTTGGTCACCTGGGCGAATAACTGACGGAAGTAGTTGAACACGAGCTTCGGACGATCACTCAGCACCGCCAGCGGTGTATCATTGCCCATGGAACCGACCGGCTCCTGGCCGTTGACCGCCATGGGCGCCAAGATCATGCGTTTCTCTTCGGCGGTGTAGCCAAAGGCGCGCATGTGTTTGATGGTCTCAGTGCGATCCGTCTTCACGGCGTCCGGCGCGTCGAACAGGCCGCGCAGTTCGATGCGGTTCTCTTCGAGCCAGCGACGGTAAGGCGTCTGACGCGCGATCTTGCTCTTGGTTTCGTTGTCGGAGATGATGCGCCCCTCGACGGTATCGATCAGGAACAGATGTCCCGGACGAAGGCGTCCCTTGGCGCGGATCTTCTCCGACGGGAACTCGACGACGCCCGCCTCGCTACCAATGATCGCCAGCCCATCGGTCGTCACCAGGTAACGACAGGGTCGCAAACCGTTGCGATCCAGCGTACCGCCCAGAATGCGTCCATCGGTAAAGACCATCGCGGCCGGACCATCCCACGGCTCCATGATCGACGCGTGATACTCGTAGAACGCCCGCTTGTCGGTGCTGATGTGGTACTTGGGGCCGAACGCCTCCGGGATCATCATCATCATCGCATGGGGCATGCTCCGCCCCGCACGAACCAGCAGTTCGAGTCCACTGTCGAAGCAGGCTGAGTCGCTGGCGTCGGCCGCCAGGATCGGCTGGACGTCCGCCAGGTCGTCGCCGAAGACCGGGCTGGCCATCTGCGTCTCGCGCGCTTGCATCCAGTTGCGGTTGCCACTGAGCGTGTTGATCTCACCGTTGTGAGCGATGCACCGAAACGGCTGCGCGAGCCGCCAGCTCGGAAAGGTGTTCGTGCTGTAGCGCTGATGGACGATCGCCAGCGCCGAGGTCAGCCGCTCGTCCTGGAGATCGGGATAGTACTCGAAGAGCTGCCAGGCCATGAACATGCCCTTGTAGCACACCGTCTTGCATGACAGGCTGATGACGTAGAACTCTTCGCCCGCTTCGCCGAACCGCTCGTTGACCAGCCGCTCGGCGCGTTTGCGAGCCAGATAGAGCCGCCCTTCCAGGGCATCGCCTTCCAACCCCGCGCCGTCCACTAAGACCTGCTTCGTCGTCGGCTCAGATTCCAGCGCGATCTTGCCCAGACAATCCGGCGACGTGGGGACATCGCGCCAAGCGAGGACCTTCATCTTGTAGTGGGTCAGCGCCTCTTCGAGAACGCCGTCGAGTTTGGCCCGCAAGTCCGGGTCCTTGGGACCAAAGACCATGCCGACCCCGTAGCGAGACGGATCGGGCAAGGAGATACCCAGCCCATTCGATTCGGCCGACAAGAACGCGTGGGGGATCTGGAACAGAATCCCCGCGCCGTCGCCGGTGGTCTCGTCGGCGCCGGCCGCCCCGCGATGCGTCAGGTTCTCAAGGATCTGCTTGCCGTACTCGATAATCGAGTGATCGCGATCCCCGTTGATATTCACCACAGCGCCAATCCCGCACGCATCGTGCTCATGACGTGTCCGGTAGAGGCCCTGGTTTCCAGGTACAGAAGCCATCGTTTCTCCAGATCGATTACACTGCGTAAGACGTTCCTACTATCACCCCGCCCGTAGGAGAGTTCAAAGACATTTCATAATACGGCCGCAGACCGCCTATGGCACGCTATTTCCGCTAATAAACACGATAAACCGAAATGATAACGTTGTAAGCTCACCTTATTTTAGGCAAGAGCGCGCCACCCGTCATACGACCTGCGTGCAAGCCCTGTGCGCGCCTCTGGATGGGAAATCAAAGGGTGTGAATCAGCCTCGAAGGGCCCAGCGAACGATGTTGCCGAGCTTCGGCGGGGTCCCCTGCAGAAGCAGTGCGACGCGGAAGATACGCCCTCCCACCCAGACGAATGCCAGGGTGAAGGCAATCACACCCAACAGACCGGCAATCGCCTGCCAGGCGGGAACGCCGCCAGGCGTCGCCTGCCGGAGCAACATGAGGAACGGCGTGAAGGGTGGAAACAGCGACATCCAGGTCGCGAAACTGCTCATGGGCTCCCGGACGATGGGAAAGTAGGTAAACATGGGGATCAACGCCGGGATGAGAATCGGGAACATCAGCGACTGTGCGTCTTTGGCTTCGCTGCACGTGGCGCCCAGGGCCGACGCTACCGCCCCCAGCATCAGAATAGCGAGGAACATGTAGATGAAGAACCAAGGCAACACGGCGTAAGGGATGAATCCCTCAAACCCCATGTGCCGGATGACCAGAAACCCTCCGATGAGATAAACAGCCGAACTGGTCAGCGAGACGGCAATGCCGGCCAGGAGCTTGCCCATCATGAACTCGAACGGACGGATCGAACCCAGGAGCACCTCGGCGATCCGCTGCGTCTTCTCCTCCATGACCGAATGCAGCATCCCAGGGACACTGATCATAACCATCATGAACATCAACATCATCGTCACGATGGGAACCAGGATCGCTTCGATCTCATTGGTCTTCTTCGCCTTCTGGATATCGCCGCTGGCGACATCGACGGAAACCAACCCCATGCCGTCGATGTTGGCCCAATGGAACAGGTCTTTCACCTCGGATTCGTCAATGCCCGCGTCCGCCAGCCGAAGCTTACGCAGACGGTTGTTGATCGGCCAGCCGAGCCAACGACGCATGTCGTCCATCGCCGAGTTCCTGGCGTAGTAGGCGATGCGGGCCGCGTTCGGATCCTCGCCCGGATGGACGATTCCCGGGCCAATATCGAGAAAGGCGTGGAGTTCGCCCCGACGAACGCGATTCGACAACTCCAGACGCTGCCTTTCCAGATCGCCGTGATCCGGCTCGACGAGTTCAACGCTGTACGCGGGCTTGATCTTCTTGCCCGCTTCGGCGTCATGGATCTCCTTCTCATTGCGTCGCTCGGCTGCGTCGACGATCGCCTGACCGATCACGCTCGATCGATCGACGACAGCCAGCGCCTTGTCGGTCGTATCCACGCGGTCCTTGAAGACGGCGAAGGCAATCAGTCCTCCACCCATGAAGATGGGCGCCAGGACCAGGCCGATGATGAAGCCCTTGGTCTTGACAGCCGCCTTGTACTCCCGCCTGACTAATCGAAGGGTCTTACGCATTGGGAACCTCCCGAGCCTCCGGCCCGGCGATTCTGACGAAGATATCGTGCAGGGAAGGCTTGACGACATCGAAACTGTGCACCCGCGTCCGTGACATGATCGCCGCCAGAACCGCCTGGGCGTCGCAGTCTGCCGTCATGCGCAGTTCCTGCATCCGACCGAAATCGGTGACCTTCTCAATCCCCTGCAGATCCTCCAACGCCGCCGTACCGTCATCGGTGCGAAGTCGAATCGTGTCCGTGCCGTACCGATTCTGAATGGAATCCAGCGTCCCGTCGAGAACCTTGCGACCTCGAAAGATCATGAAGACGTAGTCACACATCTTCTCGGCGACACCCATGTCGTGCGTGCTGAAGACGATTGTGACACCCTGGCTCTGGAGTTGCAGAATCGCATCCCGAATGACCTCGGCGTTGACCGGATCGAGCCCGGCGAACGGCTCGTCGAGGATGACCACCTCGGGCTCGGAGATCACCGTCGCGATGAACTGCAGCTTCTGACTCATGCCCTTACTGAGGGTCTCGACCTTCTTCGTCGCCCAATCGGTCAATCCAAGCCTCTCCAGCCAATGATCGGCCTGGCGACGGACTTTGCGTCCCGTCTTCAGTTCACCATGAAACTCGAGGAGTTCGCGGACCTTCATACGCTGGTAGAGGCCCCGCTCCTCCGGCATGTAGCTGAGTCGATCCAGGCATGCGCCGAGTCGGGATTCGCCCAGGACCATGATCTGACCCCGGTCCGGATAGAGGATGTTCATGATCATGCGCAGGGTGGTGGTCTTACCCGAACCGTTGGGGCCGATGAAGCCGTAGACGCTGCCCTCAGGGACGTTCAGCGACAGATCCGAAACCGCGACGGTCTTGCCGAACGTCTTCGTCACATCCCGCAGGCAAACGGCATCCATAGGCAGATCCCCTAACGCAACAGACCACAGAGCATGGCGCACGGAGCACTTCGGTACTACCCGAATAGACGCCCGAGACCTTCGAAGCGCACGAGAAAAGTGACATCTTCCTTCGGTCCATCGGGCTCACTCCGTGATACCCGCTCTGTGGTCCGTCGTCAAAGGATTCTAATGACTGCCACAGAGAACCAAGTCGCTGACTACCGCATAAAGAGCATCTCAGCGTAGGTCGGCAGCGGCCAGAGATCCGCGTCGACCAGCATCTCCAATTCGTCGGCGGCGGCACGAACGGCGTTCATCGCCGGGATAACATCGTCGCGATAGCTCTGGGCCTGCCCCTCGGAGCCATCGACGCCCGCCGCCTTGGCCGTGCCTGCCTCCAGAGCCTCGATGCCCGTCTGCAACGCCGTGATCAGATCGCAGACCTTCTTGAGCATCTTGGTCTGCGTGTCGGCCGCCACGCCGGCGCCGGCTACGGCCGCTACGGCGTTGCCCAGACGGGCCGAATACTCGCAGCAAGAGGGCAGGATCTGACGCTTGGCCATATTCAGCATCGTCTCAGCCTCGATGTTGATCTGCATGCTGTAAGCCTCGAGCAAGACTTCCGTACGCGCCTTGAGCTCGTGCTCCGACAGCACGCCATGCCGACTGAACAACGCAATGTTCTCTTCGGAGGGAATGGTCTCGAGCGACTCGACCGTCGAGCGGATGTTGGGCAGCCCGCGACGGGCGGCTTCTTCGACCCATTCCGGGGCGTAGTTGTCACCGTTGAACACGATATTGGCGTGCTTGACGGCGATGTCCTGCAGGATCTTCTGCGCCGCCCCGTTGACGTCGTCCGCCTTCTCCAGAGCATCGGCAATATCGCTCAGGGTATCGGCGACGATCGTGTTGAGCACGAAACTCGGCCCGGCGACCGATTGCGTCGAGCCGACCATACGGAACTCGAACTTGTTGCCCGTAAACGCAAACGGGGACGTCCGATTGCGGTCCGTGCAGTCCTTTGGCAACGGCGGCAACGTCGAGACGCCGAGCTTAAGCTCGCCGCCCTGCTTGCTGGTCTTCGCGCCACCCTGCGCCAACTGCTCGAAGATGTCATTCAACTGGTCGCCCAGGAAGATCGACACAATTGCCGGCGGCGCCTCGTTGGCGCCGAGTCGATGCTCGTTACCCGTATTGGCGACCGTGGCTCTCAGGAGCGTCGCGTTCTTGTCGACCGCGCTGACCACGGCGCCGAGCATGACCAGGAAGACCATGTTGTCGTGCGGCGTGTCACCCGGATCGAGCAGGTTGTTCCCGTCGTCGGTCGACATGCTCCAGTTGTTGTGCTTGCCCGAACCGTTCACGCCGGCGAACGGCTTCTCGTGCAGCAGACACACGAAGTCGTGCCGCAGTGCGATCTTCTGCAGCGTCTCCATCGTCAACTGGTTGTGGTCGGTCGCTACGTTCACGGTCGAGAACACCGGCGCCAGTTCGTACTGAGCGGGTGAGACTTCGTTGTGCTGCGTCTTGGCCGTGACACCGAGCTTCCACAGCTCGTTGTTGACCTCGTTCATGAAGCTGGCGACGCGCTCGTGCAGCGAGCCGAAGTAATGATCGTCCAACTCCTGCCCGCGCGGCGGCTTGGCCCCGAACAGCGTTCGGCCGGCCAGCACGAGATCCAAACGCTCATCGCAGAAAGCGCGGTCGACCAGGAAGTACTCCTGCTCGGGCCCCATCGTGGCGATGACGCGCTGCGTCGTCGTGTTGCCCAGGGCCTTGAGCACACGCAGCGCCTGCTTGTTGAGCGCCTCCATCGAGCGCAGCAGCGGCGTCTTCTTATCCAGCGATTCGCCCGTATAGGAGCAGAAGGCGCTGGGAATGTACAACGTGATGTTCTTGCCGTCTTCCTTGACGAAGACCGGCGACGTGCAATCCCAGGCGGTATAGCCCCGCGCCTCGAAGGTGACACGCAGACCGCCCGAGGGGAACGACGATGCATCCGGTTCGCCCTGCGTCAACTCCTTGCCGCTGAACTCCATAATCGTCTTGCCGTCCGAGGTGGGCGAAATGAAGGCGTCGTGCTTCTCGGCGGTCGAACCGGTCATCGGCTGGAACCAATGACAGAAGTGCGTCGCGCCCTTCTCGATCGCCCAGTCCTTCATGGCGTTGGCAATCACATCGGCGGTCGCCGGGTCCAAGGGCTGGCGGCCTTCCAGGGTCCGCTTCAGTGACTTGAATACGTTCTTGGGCAGGCACTCCCGCATCGTCGCTTCGTTGAAAACGTTGCGGCCAAAAGCTCCCGTCGCATTGTCAGACATTTTCGTAACTCCTCTATAGCCATCACTACGCTGTTATTCAGGTTTGTAATTGGACACCGCACGCTTCGTTTGCTCGCCCACTCCCAGCGGGCCTTGCTCACGCCGCGAAACCGATCCAACAAGCCGATGATGTGTTGCGCCTCACTCCGACATCCGACCTCGCATGAGGCTAGCAACGGCGCTCTCGGCTGTCAATCTCGAACGATTCCATCCGCCAGAGAAATGCGTGGTCGTTCGAAAAGGGGTGAGGCTTGCACCGTTCGACTGTTTCCCCAGCTGAATCAGCCGGCGGCTAACCAAGCCTCACCCGCAACCCAATGCCTACTGCACCACGTTGGGCAGCGACACATTCACTCGGATCGAACGCCCGGGGCCGCATCGCCCCTTGGCTGCTATCGGGCAGCGCCTGTGTACCGTGCAGGTTCGCAATGATTCCTTGGATGCCATTGTGTCGTTCCTTTCTCCGTGTGCATTGGGTTTGAACTGCAACTGACTAACCGATCGCCTCTTTGCCTCGTTCGCCCGTCCGGATGCGTATACAATCTTGTAGATCCGAGACGAAGATCTTCCCGTCGCCGATCTGTCCGGTGCGCGCTCCGTCCACGATGGCGGCGACAGTCTGCTCGACGAACTCCTCGTTTATGGCGATCTCAATCCTGACCTTCTTGAGCAGATTGACTTCGAACTTGATCCCGCGATAGCTTTCTTGGTAGCCCTGCTGTTCGCCGCAACCCAGGGCGTTGGTCACGGACATCTTGTGGACATCCGCCTTGTAGAGGGCTTGCTTGACATCGTTGAGCTTGTGCGGCTGAATATAGGCAACGACTAATCTCATCGTTCTGCTCCCGATTCGTATCTGTTAGCTGGTCGTGAAGACCTGGAATCCGGCGTACGCTTCCATGCCGTGCTCACCAATATCGAGCCCACGCAGTTCCTCTTCGCGACTGACCCGCAGGCCGATGGTCTTGTCGATCAACTTGAACACAGCGCCCATGGACAGCAGGACGAACCCGACCGTCACGAGACTACCCAGCATCTGGATGCCGAACTGGGTGGGATTGCCCCCGTAGAACAGGCCGGGATGCGCCAGGCCCAGGGAGGACTTCCCGAACAGCCCGACAGCCAGGGTGCCCCAGACACCGCACATGCCGTGGACGGGAACCGCACCGACCGGATCGTCAATCCGCAGGCGGTCGAGGAATTCGACACCACGAACCACGATGTACCCGCCAACGGCTCCGATCACCAGGGCCGCCCAGGGCGCCACGAAGGCACACGGTGCGGTCACAGCCACCAGACCGGCCAGGGCGCCGTTCATCGCCATCGACAGATCCGGCTTGCCGAACCGTTTCCAGACCGTCAGCATCGCGACAACGCCGCCGGCCGCGGCGGCCAGATTCGTATTGATCGCCACCAGGCCAATCACCGAGCCGTCGCCGACACCCAGGGTCGAACCGGCGTTGAATCCGAACCAGCCAAACCAGAGGATGAACACACCCAGCGAAGCCAGCGGAATGCTGTGCCCGGCCAGCACGTTGGGCTTGCCGTCAAGGCTGTACTTGCCTTCGCGCGGCTTCAGAATCGACGTCCCCACCAAGGCCGCGAAACCACCGACCGTATGAACGACCGTCGAGCCGGCGAAATCAGCAAAACCCATCTTCGAAAGCCAGCCGCCACCCCAGATCCAGTGCCCCACGATGGGATAGACGATCGCCGAGATCAGGAAGGAGTAGATCAAATACGCCGGGAACTTCATGCGTTCGGCCATACCGCCGGCGACGATCGTCGCGGCCGCTCCGCAGAACGCTGCCTGAAAGAGCCAGAACGCGTACAACGGAATCCCGCTGGCCGTCGGCTCCAGCCCCATCAGACACCAGCCTTTCAAGCCCATGAAGCTATTGCCATCCCCAAACATCAGGCCGTAGCCGATCAGGAAGAAGCCCAGCGACGCCATACAGAAGTCAAGGAAGTTCTTCGTCAGAATGTTGCAGGCGTTCTTCGCTCGGATGAATCCGGCCTCCACCATGCCGAAGCCCGCCTGCATGAAGAAGACCAGGAAGGCGCCGACCAGCACCCACACGGTGCTCAACCCCTGCTGAACTTGTTCTACTGAGACTGTCTCCTCGGACGCCGCGGCCGTTCCCGTCAAGAGGAATACGACCACCACGCCGAGAGCAGACACCCAGCCCGGTTGAAAGATACCACTGCTTTGCTTAGCCATCACTTCGGTGCCTCCACACGGAGCAACCCTGGGCCCATCCTCGAGTCCCCGGTCGCGCCTGGTTGACATCAAGTCGTTCAGTGAGACCCTCTACAAGCAGCGTGCCAGGACGAAGAAAAACTACACAATCCAGCTATCTAATTGCAGCATATACACTTACAAACACCCAATACACCGACAACGGTCGGGAGTAGATCTACATTAACGTAGACAATTAACCAAGTGCGCACATTTTTGTATCTCAACACCCCTCGCTCAGTTACTGCGACCCAGTTTCGCGCAAAAGAAACGGGGCCCACGTCACAAGGACATGGGCCCCGAAGGAAACATGCGCCCCACCGTAGTGCGGCAGATCACAATAGCTCGGCAAATCCTGTTACTGCGGTGCGCCGATCAATTCCACCTCAGCGATCTGCATGCTGTTGGCGCCATCCGGATTGCGGACAGCGGGGCACAACACCTGGTAGTGCGTGTAGGCCGTGCTGTTGTTGAACGAAATCGGCGTCTCGTTCTTGGTCTGACGCGGCCACTCGGTGTCCTGAGCGAAGTCAGTGATGTCACCACTGGCGATGAGCGTATACGGCCCATCGATGCCGGCGTTCGAACCATACAGTTCGAAGGCGACCGGATCGCGCTCCGCCGCGTCGTTGGCCGTCGTGAAGCTGATCCCGGTCACGATCGTGGAGCCCAGCAACGGGGTCACTTGGAAACCGGTCGTCTCCGCAGCACCCTTGAAGTGCAGGAACTTCGTGCCCGCGCTGTCGTCGATCAGCATATCCGGGGTCTCGGCACCGGGCCAATCGCCGTCATTCGGTACGCCCTGAACGGCGTCGCCGGCGCCAGTGATATCGGGAGAGCTGTCATCGAGGACCTCAGGATAGAGGCGGACATCATCGATGTACACGACGCCCTTGGCCCCGGCGCCCTCGACGCCGATCGTCAACTTGGTGACACTTGCCAGGCCGCTCACCGCAGCGAGGTCAATGCTCCAAGGCTGCCAGGACGGACGGGCAATGTTGACGGCATGACCATCGTACAGGATCTTGCTGTTGTTGATCTTGACATACAGCTGGCCCGCGTTGTCGGCCGCACCGTGGAACTGCAACGACAAGCCCTTGATGTCACTGAGGGTCCAGTTCTGATTCAGCGTCAATTCGGCCTCGGAGGAAGCAGCCGTCGAGTTGTCATAGAACAGCGGCATGGACTGCCTACCGCTCTTGACGATACTCTGCTCAGCGAAAGGCGACTCGAGATGCCCGACGGTGGAGCCGTTGCTGTTGACGCCGTAGCCGTCGACCCAACTTTGGTAGATGCGATTGTCTTCATCGTCGTAGCTCTCGAAGTCCTCGACCACCAGATACGCCTGCGTGGAGAAACTCCAGACATCGCCGGGCCAGGACTCGTCCGCCTGGACCTCGTCGACCTTCCAGTAGTAGGTGGCGTCCAGGTCCATGGCGCCCGGAACGAAGCCGGGCGTCTCGACCGTGTCGGCCAGCGTCAGGGCCTCCGCGTCAGCACCGAAGTACACCTCGTGCGATACGGCGTCTCGACCGACTCGCCAACTCATTGCGGCGGTCACATCCACATTCATAGCGGCGTCGGCCGGTTGCGGCTCGCGGGCATGGGCCGGGATGTACATGAAGCGCACTTCGCTCAGACCAAACTGAGGCATCAGACCACCCCAGCCGGCATTGATGTTGAACCGAACGTACCGGGCCGCAACACCGCCGAAATCGACAACCGTGTTGGCGGCGTAGTCGGCGCTGGCCGTCCCTTGGGCGAACTCGACGTCACCCAGGGTCGTCCAATCGGCGCCGTCCGTGGAGTATTCAACGGTCACGTCCTTGACGCCGAAACCGAGTACCAATTCGAACTGAACGTTGTAGTTCCAGACCAGCATCTCGTGCAGCTTATAGACGCGGTCAAACTCATACTCCAGATAGACGGGCTCAGCACCCGCGGTGCACAGCCACATGTCTCCACTTTCGGTGGAATGCTGATCGGCCGCGTTGAGTCCGGAACCGTTGACGGTATTCTCCGGCCCAGCGCCGGCGTCCGAGGCGGCATTCGTCGTCGCCGTGATCTCGGCGATCGCATAAGCCAGCGGCTCAACAGTGAAGCGCCACACGGCGCCCTTGAAGATCGTGTTGTCCGGCGCGGCGTTGACTTCATCGATGCGCCAGTAGTACGTCTGCCCCAGTTCGAGATCGCCGTCCGGATCGAACGTCAAAGCAGTTTGACCTTCACTGACCAGAACGCCCAGCGGATTGGTCCGACTGGCGTCGTTAACGTCGTCGAACGAGGTTCCAAGATAAGCATCGTGCGCCGCAGCGAAATCGCCGGCAGTCCAGCTCAGCGTCGTCTCGGGCACGACATCCGTCTCATCGTTATCCGGCTTCGGCGCCATCGCGATCGGCAGAGCCTGGTAATACTCAGCCACCGCCATGAGATCGTCGACACTGGGATCGCCGCCGACGTCACTGATGCGCACAAAGCCCCGGAAGGTGTCGCCCGGAACGTAGTGGGCCGCCCAGGCGGCGGGGTTGCCCGCGTCGTCGGTCGCCAGGATCGTCAGATCCGCCCACCCGTCGGGGGTCGTCGGGCGCTGCGACGCCCACGTGGCGGTCAGGCCCCAGGTGGTCCCCGCGTCGGTGATCGTCACCGTGTTGCCGCTGTCCCAGGCGCCCCCGGCCATGTTGAAGCCCATGACATTGACCGACCCATCGGTTCCCCACGTGTCCTGGGAACCGGCGTGCCCACAGTAGTAGAACGGAATGTCGGCATACCAGACAACCTTGCCGCCGGAATTGAGATACTGGCGAATGGTGCAATCGGCGTCCTGCGTCTCGGCCACCGTATCCGGCACGATGTCCCGACAGAACACAACAACACTCATCTTTCCGTCGGCAATGCGGTCGTCCATCCAACTCCTCAGCGCCGCAGCGTCGAGGAGCTGGTAACCGGCGTCCTCCAACGCATCGCGCACCGCTTCGCCCCCGCCGGCCCAGCCTGCGGGATACGCACTGTCCCAATAGACCGCACGAACGTACGGACTGCCCTGTGCCTGGGCCACGCCCAGCCCCAGCAAGGCCGCCAACAGAACCACATAGACAAGCTGTCTACTCATGTAACATCTCCTCTGACTCAACCAGTACCGATACCCACGAACGCCAATGTTCCTGGTTACCCAAAGGCATCCGTCTTTCCTAGAAAAGGGCGACACAACGCCGCCGCTTCCGAAATCGTTATGACAAAGGGATCAACCTGGATCCTGGGCGCAGACGCACCGACTGCGCAATCCAAGCATGCTCCCCTTGCTTTAGACGAGAAGTCACTTATGACACGGAAAGGATCGACTCAAGGAAGGATACCCAAACGCCCCCGCTGCCCCCGCACACCTCAGCAGAACACCTCGCTCAGAGCCGGCGGCTCCGAGTTCATATCCGGTTCTTTGACTCTTTCAATACCCTATGCCACCCTACCTCATTTATCGCCCAACGAGTCGTAGAACTTGAACCCATATCAACCATCACTATCGCTTATACCACATTGAGCCGTCCCATGCAAAAGAATTCTCGGACGTTGGGACATTGCACGCTGGCGCCGTCCGATAGAGACCGATCACACTGTCCTACCCGGCCGCGCGCCTTTGTTGCACCGTCCAACACGGGCACCGTGCGCACTACAGCCAGGCAAACGGCTCCCCATGGCCCCACCGAGAGAACTCAGGACTGACAAGACACACGGTCCCGCTCGAATAGCTCGTGGCTCCAGGCATCTAGCCCGGAGCCACGGCTTTCAAATCAATGAACGCGGAGAATCCGCACGTCACAGCGAACTGACTGTCGCGCTAGAACTCCTTGTGCAAGGGCGCCCGGCGGCCGGCCAGGTAGGCGACCTCGGCGTCGGTCAGGGTTACGCTGTAGATCACCGCGTCGTCCACGCTGCCG
>JANQFY010000515.1 GCA_028277585.1 Sedimentisphaerales bacterium | reverse complement strand
GATCTGGTACTGCACCGGATCGCCCGTCACGGCGATGGGCAGGTACCGGGCGTTCAGCTCGGTGAGCCGTTCGTTCGATATCGCTGCCGGTCGGCCCGTGGCGGGATTGACCCATTTGGCCAGCACCTCCACGGAGCCTGTCCCCTTGAGATTGGCGAGATCATCGCCCAGCGCCCTAGCGTGCCGGGGATGCAGCAGGAGGCTGGCGCCGCGCCGGACCGCCTGGAACAGTCGGCACGTGAAATCGACGTCGAAGGTGATGTCGCCGACCACCAGAATCACTGGGTACTGCGCCAGCACGTCGGCTTCGGCGCTGGAAAGCAACACGTCGAACATTTCTCCAAAGGGCGTGGGTCTGAGGTAGCTCAACTCGGGGTTGTCCGGAAACGGATTGGCGTGGATATGGTCGGAATCGGGGAAGAGCTGATGCTGAAACAGATCCCGGGTCTCCAGGTCTCCGGGGCTATTCGCCATGATGCCCCAGGGCTTGCCCTTGTAGGCGTTGTAGCCGGCGAGGTGGTCCAACACGATCGCAACAGGCGTGAAGGGTACGCCCCGATCGTGGTTGCGCATGAAGGCGAAGGTTTCGACCGCCGCCCGACCGTGGGAGGTGAGTTTCCAGGGTGACTGGGCCTTCTCGAAGAAGATCGCGACGCTGTTTTCCGGGGTGACCATCGCGGCCCCGGCGAACCAGGCGTGGAGCCAGAGCCGTCGATAAAAGCTCAGCGAATGGCCCGCATCCAGACCTCGGGCGTATCGGCCTTCCTTCCGCAAGGGGCCGCTGGTCGTGCACGAGCCATGAAACCAGGGGCTGACCTGAACCGACCAGGGTTCGTCCCATTGCCGGGCAGCCCCGCGGGCGAAGGCGATCTTGGATTGCGTGAAGCCGATGTTCTCACCCAATTCCAGGCCCACGAGCGGTGTGCCCCATTCGGCGGCGTAGGCCTCGTAGTGCGAATGCCCTGTAACGCTCATGTTCCGGCCCCGCAGGAACCGGTTCCGCGTCAGGTAGTAGTCCTTCACCGCCGCATAGCACTCCCGCCGCGTCTCGGGCTTGCGGTCGTAGCCGGCTAGGCCGGAGGGCTTCAGGAGGTGCCGAAACTGCTCGAAATCGTCGCCGTAGACGTTGCGGAACCAGCCTTCATTGGTCGAGAGGTTGTGGAAGTAGTATCCCCACTCGCCCAATTGCAGTGTGTTGAATACGCCGGCCCGGTCCAGAATCTGTAGAGCGGCCTCGTCCTCGTCTGACAGTCGGGCCCGGCCCTCCTTGACTTGAAACTCGCCGTAGGCTGGCGGATAACACACGACGGGCCAACCCACTGTGGCGAGATACTCGAACAGCGGCTTCGAGCGGGCGCCGCCGAACGGGCCGGGGTCGAAGCCATTGCCCAACCCCTCCCTTTGCATTACCCCCACGAGTTCTTTGAGAGGTTCCAATTGGCCCGGACAGCCGTACATCGTGAAAACGAAGTCGTCCTGACCCGGAAGCAGGCGGACCCGCCAGGCATCGGGAGTGGGGCGGCCAAAGCGTTCGAATAAGGCTTGTTCACCGGAAGCCGTGCCGAGCAGTCCCGCCGCGAGTATGAGTACCGCCGTTGTTTTCTGCATATCGTCCAGAATCTCCATTGGGGGCCGTTTGAGCCTACGATACCCGCCCGGGAGCCAGAATCAACCGTCAGTTGCTGCATTGTGGGGATAAGAGCTAGCGAGCTTGGAGCCTCCAATTACTTGATTGACACCAAACTTCACTGTTTGTAGTATAATAAACAATATGTTGTTGATGTCGGCCCGAAACGTTGGATAATGGGCTGAACGCCCTGGGCCGGCGACTGGGCGGGACTACGCCGAGCGTGTGAAAGTGAGGGCTTTGTGCGGAGTTTCAAAGCGGGTCCCTTGAGGCCTGTGCCGGATTGGATATAATTGAGCCCTGCACCAAAGCAGGGAAGGCTTGATTCTGGGAAGGATACGGATTGGCTTCAAGAGTGTATTTCATCAAGGCCCGGGTAAGCGACGGGGAGAAGGTGATCTCCGAAAAGGCGAAACGCCTTTTCGAGGCTGGTCAGTTTGCCCAGTATTTCAAGCGGAACGACTTCACCGCCGTGAAGGTCCATGTGGGTGAGGAGTCCAACACAACTTATGTCAAGGCGCCCTGCCTCCAGGGATTGGTCGATGCGTTGGTCGCGCTCAAGACCAAACCGTTCGTGACCGACACCAGCACGCTCTACACGGGGCGGCGGCACAACGCTGTTGACCACACGATCCTGGCGACCGAACGCGGCTTCAGCGTCGAGGGGCTCGGCATTCCGTTCATCGCACCGGATGGGTTGTACGGGACCGCGGAGACGGCTGTGCCGATCGAAGGGGAACTGGATCAGGAGGTGCTGATCGCGGCAGACATCGTGCGGTGCCAGTCGATTCTCTCGGTGGCGCACGTGACGGGTCACTGCGCCGCCTGTGTCGGCGCGACGATCAAAACGTTGGGAATGGGCTGCTCGACGCGTAAGGGAAAAATGCGTCAGCACGCGGCGCTGAAGCCCAAAGTCAAGCGGGGACGCTGCACGCGGTGCGGTGAGTGCTATCGTCATTGTGCCGCCGAGGCCATCACGCTCGACGAGGTCCAGGCCCATATTGACCAGGACAAATGCGTCGGTTGCGCCGAGTGCGTGGCGGTCTGCCGGTTCGACGCGGTGACGTACGACTGGCAGCAGGAGAATGAGGTTCTGCAGAAGAGCGTGGCCGAGCACGCGCTCGGCGTGATGCAGGGCAAGGCCGGACGCGCCGCCTTTTTCAATTTCGCGGTTTCCGTGACGCGGGATTGCGATTGCTTCGGCCAGGCGGACCTGCCCCAAATCGTGGACGATATCGGCATTCTGGCTTCAGCCGATCCGGTGGCGGTGGACCAGGCGGCGATCGATCTGGTGGAAGCAGCCGGTGGGCGCAGCGTCCCGGACCTGATCGGCAACCGGAGACTCGACTGGCGTCATCAGATCGAGCATGCCGTCAAAATTGGACTCGGCAGCGCCGAGTATGAACTGATCGAGGTGAGCTAGACTTTTCGTAGGGATCGGAAATAGCTATGTCACTAGGCCAAATAATCCGCAAGAAACGTGAGCAAAAGAGCCTGACGCTGGATGAGGTGAGCCACCGCGTGGGGTTCTCCAAGCCTTATCTGTCCACCATCGAAACGGGCAAGGTCAAGAATCCGCCGAGCGACGAGTTGTTGACCAAGCTCGAACGCGTGCTCGAATTCGAGCAGGGACTTCTGATCCACATTGCCCACATGGAGCGCATGCCCTCCGACATTCGGGAGATGTGTGAGGCCCAAGAGGCCGAGAATCAGAAGCTGCGTCAGATCGTCAAGCAGGTGGTGGGCAAGCGCCGCGGCAAGAGCAAGACCAAGCTGGAGGCCCTGTTGGCTGAGAGTGATCTGAACGTGGAAGAGGAGAAGGCCCCGCTGGCGCCGGGGCGCCTGGTCCCGATCATCAACAAGGTCCAAGCCGGCTATCCCGCCGAGTTCAATGATCTGGACTACCCCGTGGGTGTTGCCGATGATTACGTTCGCTGCCCCGACCTGCACGATCCCAATGCGTTTGCCGTCCGCGTGGTGGGTGACTCGATGGAGCCCAAGTTCTTCGAGGGCGACATTGTGATTTTCTCGCCGGCCGCGGAGGTGCGCAGCGGTGACGACTGCTTCGTTCGCTTCAAGATGCCGCACGAGACGACGTTCAAACGCGTCTTCTTCGAGGGCGACGACCAGGTGCGGCTCCAGCCGCGCAACGAGAGCTATTCGCCCACTGTGGTGGAAGGCAAACGCATCGACGGCGTCTATCGCGCCACCATCCGGTACCAGAGGCTCTGAGACCGGATGGTTGATACGCTGGTTCTGAGAGGCTGATTGCGCCTACTTGATGATCAGCCAGGTATTGCTCTGGGCCGGCAGACTTACGGGAACGGTGACGCTGTAGTCGCGGCCCAGCTTGTAGCGTTTGGCCTTGCCCTCTTTGACGCTGATGCGGGCCGTTTTGGTCAATCCGGTGTAGTAGAGCGGCAGCTTCAGATCCCGCTCGACGGGCTGCTCCAGTGGATTGTACACCATCGCCAATCCCTTGATCTCCAACTGGGGGTTGACGTGTAACATGCAGTCGATGTCACGACCGTCGGCGCGGCGGACATGGATGATGTCCGATTCCAGGATGTCGCGATACCGTTTGAAGAACGCGACCCATTTCTTGACGGCCGCCTTCGTCTCTTCGGTGTCGTAGAGACGTGGGCCGCGGTAGCAGGCCTGGACCCCGGCGCCGAGGTTGTTGGCCAGGTGGGCCTCGTAGGCGTCCAGGTGTTCGGCCAGCGGTTCGATGGTCGCCGCGGCGCCGCCCCCGTGGTATTGCGTCAGCGGCACGAACATCCAACCCATGCTAGGCGTCTTCGACCAGGTTCCGTCGTAGATGTTCTGTCGCCCATGAATGATCTGCTGAGCACGGGGCAGGGACCAGTTCGTCTCGCGGTAGCCCATGCCGCACTTGGTCGAGCCGGTCAGATAGTAGAAGTCGGGCACGTTCAGATAGATGCCGCGACCGCGGCACCACTTGTAGAACTCGCTGATGGTCTTCCATTGGGTCCACTGCGAGTCCTCGTAGCCGCGATGCCCTGGATGGCTCTCTGAGGCGCAGGTGTCGCCCGGATAGGAACCGTCGTGTTCGAGAAGGTCGAAGCCGGTCTTCTCGTAGAACGCGTACAGTTTGCGGAAGTAGTCCTGCCCCCACGCACTGCCCAGACACGGCGCGTTGCCGAACTTGGCGCCGCCCGGTTTTCCCGTTGCAGCATCGATCACGTCATGCTCGTCGCTGATGCGCCGACTGGAGAGCAGCGAATAGCCCCCCAGTTCGAGGCCCTTGCTGTGGGCGTAGTCGGTCAGTTCCTTGATCTGGGCGAGATAGGCCGGGCTCTCGTTCTCGATGTTGAACCCACTGCCGAACGTCATAATGACCATCTCGAAGCCGACCTCGGCGCACTGATCGACCGCCAGTCGCACGGACTTGGGGTCGGCCCGTCGTACGTGCATCATCAGCGGGTTCTCCGTGATCCACGGTGCGATCGTGCGGTACATCCGCCGCATGCTCAGGCCTTTGCGTTCGCGCTCGGTGCTGTCGAAGATCAGCTCGAATGTACGGAACGATTCGAAGGTTCCGCCCGGCGCGATGTCCACATCAGGGCCGATCGGTGGACGCGACTGGAGCAGGCAGGGGTTTTCGCGCGGATAACTTACCTGGGTCAGATACTCCGGATCGCGCTCCCAATAGGTCGTGTGATTGGCGACAATACCGTTCATGCCGCCAAAGGCGTAGTCGCTCTCAACGTGAATGTTCGGGACGTTCCAGCGGTCGTAATGCTCGACGTGGGACTCGTACTCGACCAGCGCCAGGATCTCGCTGGTGAAGCTGTTCAGGCGGATCGGTTGGTCCGAATCGTTCTTGACCGTCAGCCATTTGCAGAGCAGGGGGATCCCCTGGTACATCTCATAGTGCACCGAAACGGTCAGGTCCTTCAGGCGCGCCACGACGCGGTTCCACTGAGCCAGCGCGTCCTCATCCAGCGAGCCGTAGGCGCGGAAGTCCGAGATGCGGCAACGCCCGTAGTCGCCGGGTGTGGAGTAATCGCGTTTGCCCCCCGATCGATCGGTCTTGCCCAGTCGGACCGCGGTTGGATCACCCAGCGATTCGCCTAGGTCGACCTTGGCGATCTCGATCCACTTCTTGCCGTCAGTCGAGGCGTCGCAGAACAGCGCCGTCCCGGTGGTCTCGATGCGAAGGAGATAGGCGCGACCATCTTCCAGTTTGCCCACCTGTCGCTCGCCGCGTCCATCGAAGATTCCGAACTGCCCCGCGCCGGGACGCAGGTAGAACTTGACGGTTCGCTTGGGCCAGACGAGCGTGATGCCAGGGCCCCAACTGGCACTGCGGTCTGTCCCCGGATCGACCCGGCACTCGATGACTCTGACGCCGGCCGGCAGCCTGCGCTCGGCGAAGACGCACGTGTTCATGGGCGTGTAGATCTCGCCGAACTTGCCCTCGTTGATGAAAGAGGACCGGTCATGATCGGCGCTGTATTGCTGCCACGCCTCGGATGCGTCCTGCATCGAATCGTCAAGAAGCACGCGGCGATCGGCCGTGTCGACACGCGGCTTGCCGTCGGCCAATTGGTCCAGTGCTTCAGCCGGCAGTCGATAGTTCATGGTCAGGGACGCGCCGGGCGGGGGCCAGGGCAGGTCGGCACAGTGGCGCACGCGTTTCCACGGGAATCGCGCCTTCGTCTTGCCAACCGTGTAGCCGGTGAAGCGAAACGCCTTCGGATCGGCGGTCAGCGCGTCCACCCATTCGTCCAGCAG